>CAZKZR010000323.1:0-4330 GCA_964557245.1 uncultured Anaerolineaceae bacterium
GCGCGCTGGCTCAGTTCTTCGCGCTCAGCCAGATGATGTCGCCGCTCTTCACCGTCTTCAGGTCGTTGAGGTAACCGGGGAGGCCCGGCCCATACCGCCGCCATTTGCCTGCCTGCGCGTCCCAGACGTGGATCACTTCGATGCTGTTGGGGTCCGATGCCGCGAGCGCCTTCTCTGGCGTCATGTCTTCGCCGCCCCAGGTCAGCAGGTTCCAGCCGGCCGAATGCGGCAGCACCGGGACTTCACCGTCGGTCTTGCCCGCGGCCGGCGAGGTGTTGGCGGGGGTCTTCGGCCCCTGTGCCGGGGTCACCACGAGGTTGCCAGGAGTGAACACCGCGGGCAGGTTCAGCCCGTTCGCCCCGAGGACGGTGTTCGCATCGCCGGCGATACGCACCTGCGTCACCCCGGATGCGACGGTCTTCCAATTGATGGTGAAGAGCGGGCAGGTCGCTTCGCAATCGCTGAATCGCAGGCCGCTCGCGCGGACAGTGCCGGCAGTGTTGTCGATGGCCGGCTGGGGCGCAAAGCCCCATCCATCGCCGGCGGTCACAGCTTCGATCGTGGCGACACCGGGGTCGAACGTGAGCGTGATATCGAACGAGCCGGGCATCGTGCGCGCCACGCCATTACCGAGGGTTACGTCGGTGGTCGTCTGGAACGTCGACCCCGAGGCGGCCCCACCGCCACCACCGTGGATCACCGCCGGAGCGCCGGGTGCGGGCGTTGCCGGGGTGGTCGGGGTGGCGGTGGGGCTTGCGGTCGGGCTCGGAGTCGCCGAAGGGCTCGGCGTGGTTGAGGCTGGGGTCGTTGCTGTCGGCGAAGGGGTAGCAGGAGTGGTGACCGTCAGCGAGCCGCCGTTGAACCCGGCACTGATGTATTCGCCGGCGCCCGCCAGCGATTGGTCGGCGCTGCCGCCGAGCGTCAGCGGGCTCGTCCCCGCCGCGACGCCGTTCCAGGCCACCGAGAACAGCGGGCACGATGTGGCGCACACGTCGAACCGCACCGCAATCACCTGGACAGTGCCCGCTGCATTGTTGATGCGCGGGGCCGGCATCAGTGACCAGCCCCCGGCCGGCGCGACACTCGCGACCGTGACCACCGCGGGGTTGAACTGCAAGGTGATATCGAAGGCGTTGAACGCTGAATCGCCGGCCGCGCGCGTGACCACCACGCTGCTCGTGCCCTGGCTGCCCGCGACCAACGAGGCAGACCCTGCGGCGATTGTCGTCCCGGCTGACGCCGAAGTCCCCAGGATGCTGACGAAAAGGGCGGCGATGGCGCACGCCTGGATCAAGACCATCCGCGGAAGAAGCTTCCGCCGTTCTCCCTGCCTCATGACACGCCTCCTCGGTTCGAGGCGGCGGTCCCCCGCTCGCCTGCTCCTTGGTTATCGGAGCGGCGGGCGGGCGGCCAGAGTGTCAGCCCGGTGAATGTTGCAGGTTATCCGGACGAAACCGGGGATCCCCGGGCGTCCCGTAGTGGATAGCCGGGGACAGCCCTCAGGGATTCCCCACCAGCGGCCGCAACAGTGCGTCCACCAGTTCCGCTCCAAGCGCCCGCACCAGCTGCCCGCTGCCCGGCACGCCGTCCTTCGCGACCTCCGGCAGGTAGAGCTTGAAGTTCCGCGGACCGCCCGGGATGACCGTCGGCGTGGGCGTCGCCGTCGTACTGGTGGTCGTCGGCGTCGCGGTCCCCGGGTTCGCGGTACCGGTTGGCGTAATCGTCCCCGTAGAGGTAGCGGTGGGCGTGTTCGTCTGCGTCGGTGTGTTCGTTTGCGTCGGCGTATTCGTCGCGGTGCCCGGGATCGGCGAGTTGGTCTGCGTCGGCGTGTTGGTCGCCGTGCCCGGGACCGACGTATTCGTCGGCGTGTTCGTGCTCGTGGCGGGAGTCACCGGCGTGTTGGTGTTGGTAGCGGTCGGGCCGTTCACGGTCACAGTGCCACCTTGGTAGCTGTAGGTCATCGCTGTTCCCGCACTGACAAGTGCGAAAGCCGGGTTCGACTGATCGGTGATTGAACTCGATCCCGCGCTTACTCCGATCCACGTGACAGTGAACAGCGCACATGGCGTGACACAGGTGGGGTCAGCAAAATTGAGCTTTTGCCAGAACGCGCTAACCGAGAGCGTGCCCGCGCTGTTGTCGATCAAAGAGCTAATTTGCGTCCATCTAGGCGACGAGAAAGCGAAGCTCTGGAC
Organism: uncultured Anaerolineaceae bacterium; assembly: GCA_964557245.1. Taxonomy (GTDB): domain Bacteria; phylum Chloroflexota; class Dehalococcoidia; order Tepidiformales; family Tepidiformaceae; genus Amarobacter. Next base: position 2,196 of record CAZKZR010000323.1, read on the forward strand.
GTTCACCTTGGTCTTATCGAATGCGAACTTCAGTTCAAACGCATCCATGGTCGCTCCATCGGCCGCATCGATCACGACTGACACATTCGTCGTGGTCGTGAGACCGACACCTGTGATCGTCCCGCTTGAGGTGGTCATCTTCGTTGTTCCCTGGGCGTCGGCGTCCAGCACCAGCGTCAGCAGGAGCAGTACCACGCCTCCGAGCGTCGCCAGTAGCGTGGCAAGCGAAACGCCCTTCCGTTGTTGTGCGTTCATTCCGTCTCTCCGTTTCGTTTGAGATATCGCCGCCCCACCACCACGGCCGCGACCGCGGCCACCACCACGCCGCCCAGTACGAGGGGAAGCGTCCAGTTCGTTGAAGAGCCGTCGTCTGGCGTGGCGCCAGGCCCTGAGGGCACGATCACCAGCACGGTATTCGTCGCACCGGCAGTGCCGCTCACGGCCGCCGTCGCCGCGGCGGTTGCCCCCGCCGCTCGTGTGGGTGCGGGAATTTCCGTGGGGTTCGGCGCAGGCGAGCTCGAGGGTGCGACTGGCGTCGCCCCGGTCGATGGCAGCGTGACTGGCTGCGGACTGCCGTCTTCGCGGGCCAGCAGCGCCGCCGAAACACGCAGCTTCGGGTCGCCGCCGCCTGTGGCCTTCAACTCCAGTGAGATCAATCCGCCGTTGCCGTTGGCCGCGGGCTTCGGCGCGACCTGCGTGTACGTCAGCCGCACCTTCCCCGCCGCGTTATCGGCCACGTTGAAGACGACGAACCCGGGATCGAGGAACGGCAGGATCGTTGCCTGCACCCCTTCCTTGGCCGGGTCCGCATCGACCACAGAAACAACAGCCGGGTCGAATGTGATCTCGATGTCCGCGCCGAAGAGCCGCTGTGCGCCGGCGATGCCCAGGACATAGGTCGCCTGCTCTCCGGCCGCGAGCGGAGAGGGTATCGGCGCGAACGAGAGCGTGGCCGGGGCTTCCTGCGCTCGCGCAGGGGCTCGGCCCGGCGCCACGGCCAGCGCCGCGAGCGTCAACGCCGCGAAAAAGATGATGACCCGCCGTCCCCGCAACCTGCCTCCGCTGACTTCGCTCAGATACTGCCTGTGGCCCGGGAACAACTCCCGGGCCACAGGGCTGGGTACGTGAAGGATGTGCTCCCGCTCGGGAGCGCTACGCCCGGCCTATGGCCAGGGGTTGGCGGCGCTGGTCTTCAGGTAGTTCGAAGCTGTCAGCGAAAGGTCGAGGATGTTCACGACGTTGTCGCCGTTGATATCCGGTGTGGTATTGGCAGGAGCCACCGGCGAGTAGACCGGCCCTGTCTGGAGGTACCGCGCCGCGATGTACGACAGGTCAAGGATGTTGATGACCTGGTCCATGTTCGCGTCGCCGCCGAGGAGCGTGACGCTCCCCGCCGAATTGGCGCCGGCAGCCACCGCGATCGACTTGCTCGCGAGGAGATAGCCAATCATCCGGCCCTGGATCGTGTGGGAACCGATGCTCACGCTCGAGAGCGTGAACGCGCCGGAGCTCGTGGTCAGCGCCGTCGGGCTCCCCGCGAACGGAGGAATCAGCGCCGGGTCGATGTCCGCCGAAGCCCCACTGTGATTGCTGCGGCCCTGGAGCAGGATGGTGCCGGTCACCGAACCGGTGCCCGCTGGAGCGGAGACCGTGATCGCGCCGTTGGTTTTCGTAGCCGGGCCAATCGAGAAGCCGTTGTCATCCGAGAACAGGGTCTGCGGAGTCGTCCGGAATTCGATCGCGGCCACGCCCGGAGCCGTGGCGGTGAACTGCAACGTCGCGAGGACGATGCCGCTGCCGCTAACCGGCAGCGTCGGTGCCTGCTGGGTGAAGCTGAAGTTGATCTGGTTGCCCGGCTGGCTCATAGAGACGCCGAACTCAGGCGCGAGGCCCGGCCCAAGCGTGATCCCGCTGAAGTTCAGCTTCGAGCTGTCGTACTGCAGGAATGCCTGCACGCCGTACAGGTCCGCCACGTTGTTCGCGATGACCTGGACGGTCACGTTGTCGCCGACGTTCGCCGTGTTGTTCGTGACAACGATGTCGCCGCAACCGGTCTGCGGCTGGAAGCCGATAGCCGGGGAGGTGTCGTTGCCGGAGCAAAGGAACGGCTGGTAATCGAGCGGGTTGGAGGCGTT
>CAZKZR010000324.1:0-4314 GCA_964557245.1 uncultured Anaerolineaceae bacterium
GTCGACTCGTTCCTCGGGCACGAGGTTGGCCACGGAGTCCGCGTAGTCGCCCTTGGGATCGATCACGACCACCGCGGCGCCATTCCAGACATCCTGAGCGATGAACTGCGTCCCTGCCGACGTCTTGCCGGAGCCCGTCGCTCCGACGAGGAGCACGTGCTGGCAGCGTTCTTCGGGAGTGAGGGCGAACGGCTTCGTCACCCCCCACCAAGAGTCCTTGAACCCACCGAGGACGAGCGAGCCAGGACGGCGGAGGGTGGCTTGCACCTCCCTCCATGCCGTTAGTTCCACGTAGACGATGCGGGCGACTACGATGCCGAGGCCCAGGCCGGCCAAGGCCAGCGGACCGTTCATCGTCGCGAGCCCCGCCAGGGCGAAAAACGCCAGCCAGGCCACCGCGATCCAAGCGGAACGCCTTTCGCCGGTGGTGCCGGCTTCCGACCGTTCGGCGAGCTTGACGCTCGACCATGCGGCGACCTGGCAGAGCCAGCGGGCGAGCAGGATGACGCCGATGATCACGAGGATCGTGGCGATGATCGCGAGCTTGATAAGTTCTGCAGCGAGTTCATCGAACTCGTCGTCCTTGCGGCTCATGCGGCTTCCTCGAGGTCTGCGCCGAAGTCGTCCAGGTCAAGCACGGCGGCCAGCGCAAACGGTTCAAGGACCCTGCCGGATCGAACTCGCTCGGCTGGGGGCTCTACATACCCCACCGGAGGCCAGGGAATCGGTTCCTCGAGCGGTGGGAATCCAAGCGCCTTGCCAAATCTCGAAGACGCCCACCATTTGAGAAGAGGGTAGGCGGCGCCGAGGAGCGGAAGGTCGATGGCTGCCATCACGAAGTGAGCCGTCCGCCGCAGCGAAATCACCAGCATTTCGGGGACAAGGGCGACGAGGCGCACGAGGTACGACACGACAACGAGCGCCACCCCATACACCGTCGTCCAGCTGTCCGTTCCTGCCCAGAAGGAAAGCCCCGCAGCCGCTACCAGAGAGATCCCGAGCAACCCCATGAAGGCGACGACCAGCAGCAGCGGCACTGTCCCCGCCACCAGGAGCGAGCAATCAACGAAGAACACCAGGGCGGAGATGAGAACCACCACGAAGAAACAGTCGCTGAGGATGCGGAGGCGCTTGATCGAGACTTCGTCGAGCCGATCGAACGGATGACCGACGACCTCGTGGCGAAGGTCAAGGCTGACCGAAGCGAAGAGGCCGCCCGCGACGACCCATCCGAACCCGGTGGCCCAGCTCACATCAAACGGAGGATGGGCGGCTTCGATGCCGAAGAGGGCGGCCATGCGCTCGCCAGCAAGGGCGACATCAACGGCGATGAGGATGAGGAATGTGATGGCGAAAAGGAGTCGCTTGACCACGCCGCAGGCGAACGCCGTTTCGGGGACGGCATGACGCACCGTTTCCGAGAACGCGCGAGCATGTGCGGCCGCCGTCGCCAGTGGGTTGCAGGCGATGTTGAACGCCTGGGCGACCAGCGTGACGAGGCGGTTGCGCACGGAGACAGAAACGAAGAAGGAAGAGGCGACAGCGGCCGCTGTCGCCGCCATCAACACATAGGCGAGGAAGAACGCAGGCATCAGTTGATCACCTCGGAAAAGATGCTGGTTTGAAGGCGGGACGCTCCGGGGTCGAGCCAGACGACGCGTTCTGCACCGGCGGCGAGGAGTTGCTCAGTCCAAGACCGCTTGCGGTCGAGGCAGCTACGGCTCTCGACGCAGTCGAAGAAGATTGCTTTCACGATCGTGCCGGCGGGAAAATGAAGGTCGCCCTCTTGTTGGCGCCCTGAGGGCTCCCAGTCGGAAGCGATGACCACGAGCTTCTTGGGGGCCCAGGAGGCTGAAACTGTCTCCGCAGCACGAAGGAGCGCACCCCAGATATCGGTACCCTTGCGGTCCAACGTCAGTGGCAGGTCGCGAAGCTGAGCGGCCGCCGACGCAACCTCCGCCTTGCGACCGTTCAGGATCTGCTGCCACGCGTCCGTCGCGGCCCCGAGTTCGTTCTTGGCGCGAGTCTCCTCCGCGAGGAACGTATTGAGCTCGGACGTGTACTCGGCCGTCAATTTCGCCTCGCACTGCTGGCGGCCGAAAGGGTTGCGTTGGCAACTGGTCAGGTCAGGCGGGGTTGGCCTGGGCGAAACTGGCGGCGCTACGGGCGCCAGCGGAAGACCAGCCACCCGGAGAGCAAGCTTCGAATTGGCAGCGTCGAACGAGTTTGAGGTGATCGTAGCAGCCACCAGTTGGAAGCCGCCGTGGCCGGGAACGAGGAGTGCCTGCAGCTCATTCGCAAGGACCTGCTTCGCTTCTTCCTGGAACCGGATGGCGCTGGAGGTCACATCGAAGAGGGAAACCACGATCACGGCATCCGCCGGAAGGGCTGCGGGCGTGACGGTCGCCGAAATGATCGTTGGCGTCGGTAGGGCGGTGGCCGGGGCAGAGGCGTAGTCGTCGCAGCCCGTAATACCCGCCAACAAGGCCATCGCGAAGATCGAGAGAATTAGCCGTCTGGACTTGAACATTAGAACCTCCTAAATGGGAGACTTGGGACCCGAGCCGGACATCCGGCCCGGGCAAGGGGAACGGATCAGGCCGCCTGTGGCGGCGGGGCTTGGTCATTGCCGCAGCGCTGGGCGAGGCCCACTGCGCCCACGAGACGAGCTACGGCCGTCCGTCTGGTTGCAAAGGCGTGTGCTGTCACCGACTCTCGACCGGTGGCTGCAAGCCGCTGCTGGAACGCTTCTCCTTCGCGGTACCGCGACCAGTCGTTCTCAACGACTGTGACGGCTGAGCGGCGCTCGCGCACCACGACTCTGCGACGGAGTTGCCATGCCGCCGCGGAGACCCACTCTCGGGCTTCGGCTGACGCAGGCCACTCGTTGTCGACGTCTAGGATCCGAATGCCGTCATGCTGGCGAAGGCGGATAGGAAAAGCGCCGGACACGCGTCCCTTCGCGCGGGCCCGGCAACTCTTCCAGAAAGCTCCGAGCGTCGCAGCGTCGCTCGTCGAAAGGCCATCCAGGAATACAACGTCAACGGCGTGGTGGCCGTGCCCGTTTGGTGAAGAGACGATCACCTGCTCTTGATGGGCAGCGAGCCCAATGCCGGCGGCGACCGCGATGGCGCGGTCAGGCGTCGTGAGCAGCCGGAGAACGCACGTTGGTGTCAGGCAATCGGCGTAAGCACCGAACGCTGTCAGGGTGGAGAGGACGCGAACGCCAGGCACGACCTTCGCAACATCGATGGCCAGCGGTGCAGCCACCTGAGCGGTGAGTGCCAAGGTGGGCCCGACCGCTCTCGCCTCGGCCGTCGGATCTGGTTGCAGGTCGAAGACTACGTCGTAGGTTGCGAGTTGAGGACTGATGGCGCGACTGGGGCTGGCGTAAGGGTCATCGTTGGGCCCCGCGGGATAAGAGAGGGTCATCACAGGTCCTTTTCTGATGCGACTCCTTCTGGGCAAGCAGCTGCGACCCACCGCTTTAAGGAGGTGTTGCCGATGCGCCAAGGGGGAGTCGGGTTGAGCGGCCGGAGCGGCCGGAAGAAACGCTCTGAGCTACGGTGGGCAAGTGGACGACTATCTGATGTGCGACCACCTCACTGCGGCGAGTCGTTCGAGGCAGATCGAACGCGAGCCAAACCTAGCACCCCAACGGGCGATTGCTCGTGCGTTGACAACTTGCGTTCAATCCGTCAAATCTCTGGCGCTATGCCTGGAGCGAGCGACAAGGATCCACTCCCGGGCGAACTGTTCGGGTCATTGCTTCGACAGTTGCGACTGGCTCGAGGCTGGTATCTCAGGGACCTCGCGCCCCTGGTCCACCGCGAGCTAAGCGGCATCAGCCGAATAGAAACCGGCGGCGCGCCGTGCAGCCCTGAGCTGGCCGAGCTGTTCGCCAATGCGCTCAAACTCGTCGGCCGTGAGCGAGTCGCTTTCGTGAAGCTCGCGGCGCTCGACAGCCTGCTTCGGGACAAGGATCGCCACGAGGAGGCCTGGCTTGGGGCCGCCGAGGAAGCGCTTCGGCTAGCAGATAGTCTTGGGATCCAGCTTCCGGACGGTTTCGACGGAACCCACGCTCTGAAGGCCGCCGCGCTCCTTGAGCCCGCAGACGACATCATCCAAATGGAGCGGTCCGGAGTCCGCCCTTACATCGCCCCGCGGTTGGACCGGGACGTCATCCAGAGGCTCGTGGACCGCTATATGCAGCCGTGTTTCTTCGACGAAGTTAAGGCGTTGGGTGGGGACATCCTGACGGAGGGTCAGAACGTCTACCCGGTGGTCTATTTCCCGGCGCCCGCGGGGCAAACA
>CAZKZR010000325.1:0-4300 GCA_964557245.1 uncultured Anaerolineaceae bacterium
CACTACATCCTCTTGCCGCAATTCCATGGCACGGAAGCATCGCTGCTGGAAAAGCTGGTGAGCGCCGCTTACCCGGCGACGGACATCGCCGTGATGGTGCTCGCCTTGTGGGCGGCGTTCGATAACCGGCATGGAGCGGCGCGCGTCCCGCTGGCGCTGCTGGGGATCGGCCTCGCGCTGCTGGCTTGCGGGGACATCACCTACAGCCTGATTTCGTTGAATGACGGATTTTCCCAGGGTCATTGGTTGGATTACCTGTGGATCGCGGCGTTGCTCGTCCTGGCGGCGGCGGGGGCGAGCCAGGCACGCCTGAGGGCGGATTACACCGTGGGAAAAACGAACTCGCGGATTGCGCGGCCATGGCTCATGGCAGCGCCGCTGGCGCTGGTGCCGCTTGGCGTGACGTTCTGCGCGGTGTTGGAGATCACCGGCGACTTGCGGGATGACGTGCCGCTCATGGTACTCATGGTGTGCCTGTCACTGGTCGCGACGATTGAGCCGATGCTCGCCCTGTTCGTGAACGAGCGGCTGAACCGGAACCTGAGCGCGTCCATGGTCGACCTCGAGCGGGCCAGCCGGGCGAAGAGCGAGTTTCTTTCGCGCATGAGCCACGAGTTGCGGACGCCGATGAACGCGGTTTTGGGGTTCAGCCAGCTCTTGGAGATGGACGACCTGACCGACGAGCAGCGCGAAAACGTGGGCTACATCCTGAGTTCGGGCCGGCACCTGCTGGCGCTCATCGACGAGGTACTGGACATCGCGCGGATCGAGGCCGGCCGGCTGGATGTTTCCACCGCGCCGTTCGATGCGGCGGAGCTTGTGAACCAGGCGGTGGAGATGAACCGTCCGAACGCCACCTCAGCGGGAATTGAGCTGCGCGTGGAGAGTAGCGGCGGGCCGGTGCTGGTCTCGGGGGACGTGCAGCGGACGCGGCAGGCGCTACTGAACCTGATCTCCAACGGGGTCAAGTACAACCGTCAGCAGGGGAGCGTGGCTGTGGCTGTGGACGTTGTGCCCGGCCGCGCACAAATCACCGTGACGGACACCGGGCCGGGGATCCCGGCCGACAAGTTGCACCGGCTGTTCGAGCCGTTCGATCGGCTGGACGCGGAGTTCACGGCGGTGCCTGGGACAGGGCTCGGGCTGGCGCTTTCGAAGGCACTGGTGGAGGCGATGGGTGGGACGCTCACGGTGAATTCCCGCCCGGGCGAAGGATGCGCGTTCACCATCGAGCTGCCGCTCGCGATCGAGGCTCCCGGCGAACTGCCGTTGGCGGCCTGAGGGCAGCGTTCCCGTAGGATGGGGCGATGGCTGATTACCGGCTGCGCCCCGCGCGGATCGAAGAGTTCGAGGATCTATACGCCATTCACCGGCGGGCGATGGAGCAGTACGTTAGCGAGACCTGGGGCGGCTGGGACGAGGCGTTCCAGCGAGCGCATTTCCGGGAGCACTGGCCGCCGGACAAGCAGGCCATCGAGGTCGCGGGAGAACTTGCCGGGTTCCTGGAGATGGCTGTGGAGGGCGGACGGCCATGGATCGGAAACCTGGAGCTTGATCCCCGGTTCCACAACCGGGGCATCGGTTCGGCTATCCTGCGCGACATCCAGGCGGCGGCCGCGCGGCACGGGAAGCCTGTTGGCCTGCAGGTGCTGAAGGTGAACCCCGCGCGGCGGCTGTACCTGCGGTTCGGTTTCCGGGAGACCGGCCAGACCGGGACACACATCCAGATGGCCTGGGAGGGAAGAATGCTCGCAACAGTTGGCGAACGAACGATTACGGCGTTCCTCGATGGCGAGGACAGCCCGACGATTTCCAACCCCATCCATTCGACCGAAGTGGCTTCGCAGTACGGGTTTCGCGGGGCGCTGGTCGGCGGGGTAACGGTCTACGGGTGGTTCACACCGGCGCTGCTGGAAGTGCTCGGCGACCGCTGGTTGCGAGATGGCTGGGCCGACGTGCGCTTCCGCCGCCCGACGTTCCCGGGCGACGTGATGACGGCGCGGGCGGAGCTTTCGGCGGAAGGGACGGCGACCCTCGCGATGCTGAACCCCGAGGGCGTGGCGACCATTGAAGGCACCGCCGGCACTGGCAAGGCGCCGTGGTTCGAGGAATTGGCAGCGCCCACGGGACGCCCGGCCGAGCCGAAGCCTGCGGCGGTGCCGCAGCTCACGCTGGAGTCTGCGCCGGAGGGGCAGCTCTTGCGGCCGATGCTCGTGCCGTGGATGGAGGCGGACGCGACGGTATACGCGGAGAAACTCCAGAAAGACGAGTCAGGGCGATTCACCGGTGCTGGGGGACTGATCCATCCCGGCTGGATTGCGGCGCGGATGACCCCGCTGCTCAAGCATTCGTACGATTACGGGCCTTCGATCCACATCCGGACGCAGGTGCAGCACCTTGCTGCCGCGCCCTCGGGCCAGGCGTTCACCGTGGAGGGCAAGTTCCTCCGCGCTTACGAGCAGAACGGTCACCACGTTGCCGAATTGGATGGTTCGCTGATGGCCGAAGACGGCGCGGAAGTTGCCCGGCTGAGGCACACTACCATCTTCCGGATCCGCCCGCCGAAGTCCTGACTCCGGGTTAGAGGACGGCCCGGACTTCGGCTTCGTGGCCTTTGAGCAGCGACTTCGGCGCCGTTGCGAGCCACGCTTCGCGGGCGAACTGCTTCAACTGGTCCCAGTCCACAGGTCCGAGGTCCAGGCGCATGCCGACCCAGCCCCAACGCGCCATGTAGGCGGGGAGGTAGAAGCGTTCGCGGTCGAGGTCGACAAGGGCGGCCTGGACGCCGGGGCCAGCCTTAAAAGTGAAGCTGACCATGCCATCGCCGTGGTGGTCATTCAGGAAGTAGCAGTACGCCTTCCCTTTAACCTGGAAGCCGGAGTGCGCCGGGTTGCGGATCTCCTCGGTGGTCTCGGGCAGGGCGATGCAGACTTCGCGAATTTGCTGGCGTAATGCTTCGGGTTCCACGGGATTACTCCTGCATCTCCAGGGCCAGCACGGTGGCGAACGAGTCGAGCGTTTCTTCGGGCACCTGGATGGTGACCTCACCGAGCGGGTTGGGGTTGAACCACTGGTCGAGGATGGCACAGCGGGTGGTGAATTCGAGTTCCTGACCGGTGGCGTGAACCCTGGCTGCCTTGACCTGCTTGATCGGGACTCCGCGGACCGTGACTGATTCGTACGGACGCATGAGCAGGTGGAGGTACGTGGTGGAGCCGCGGCGAGTGGTGGGGCCGTAGAACTGCCAGGGCTCGAGGCCGGGTTCGGTGCCGACGATCGCTTCCTGGTTAGCGGCGAGCCAGCGCTGCATGGCGCCGAGGATGGCACGTTGCTCCGGCATGACGCTGCCATCGCCCATGGGGCTCACGTTGAGGAGGAGGTTGCCACCTTTGCCGGCGACTTCGCAGAGCGTGTGGATGACGGAACGCGGCGACTTCCAGTGGCCATCGTTGGGGTTGTAGCCCCAGCTGTCGTTCAGCGTCATGCACGTTTCCCACGTTTGGGCGGGCGCCTGCGCGGGGACGAACTGCTCGGGCGTCTCGAAGTCGCCGACGGTGGGCAGGCGGTCGTTGATGAGGATGTCCGGCTGGAGTTGCCGGGCGAGGGACTCCAATTCCTTGGCGTTCCACTGATCCGGCTTGCGTTCCCAACCGCCGTCGAACCAGAGGACATCGATCTTCCCGTAGTTCGTGAGGAGTTCGCGGATCTGTTCGAACATGACGTTGCGGAAGCGCGCCCACTGCTCGTCGGACGGCGGCCGTGTGCGGCCGAAGCGGTACGGCTTGTCGTCGTCAGTGAACGCGGGATAATCCGGGTGGTTCCAATCGATCAGGGAGAAGTAGAGGCCGATACGGAGCCCCTCGGCGCGGAAGGCTTCGATGAACTCGCGGACGATGTCCCGGCCGTAAGGCGAGTGCATGACGCCGAAGTCCGAGGTCTTCGTATCGAACATCGCGTAGCCGTCGTGGTGCTTGGTGGTGAAGACGGCGTATTGCATGCCGAGCGACTTCGCGGTGCGGGCGAGCGCGGCAGGGTCCCAGTCCGTGGGGTTGAAGGTGGCGGCGGAAGCCTGGTAGGCGGCGACCGTCATGTTGGCCTCGGGCAGAGCGGCGTTGCCGCCGACCATGGGCCAGGAAAGCTCGATGCCTTGCTGGGAGGAGTGCCCCCAGTGGATGAACATGCCGAAACGCGCGGTATCGAACCAGGTGGTCATGGGCGGGATTCTACGTCACGTATGGCTGCTGCCGTCCGTGGCTCACGCCGGCGCCGGCGCCGCGCCGCCCACGGAGAAGAATCGCCT
>CAZKZR010000326.1:0-4291 GCA_964557245.1 uncultured Anaerolineaceae bacterium
GGTCAGCCTGAGATAGCACGTGGCAATAGGTTCCTTTTCCCTGCGGCTGACGGTTTGCCCAGAGGCTGGCGAAGTTGCCAACAAGTTCCAGAGCCAGCTGAGAAGCGAGCGTGCGGCAGCGGTGGTCGAGCGAGGCAGATGTTTCAGCAGGTCCGATCGCCAGTTCACGTTGAAGGAGCACGGGACCAGCGTCGAACTCTTCCGTCATTTCGTGGACACTGACGGCCGTGGAGTCGCGACCGGTGAGGATTGCCCATTCGATGGGGCGTGGCCCTCGTCCTTCTGGCAGCGGGGACGGATGGATGTTCACGGAGGGCACGGCGTCGCCTGGGTGGACGGGCAAGCGCGATGGGTAACCAGCAGAAATCACCAGATCCACCCCAAGTTTTTCCAGGCCTACGAGGTCCTCTCGCTGCACAGGCCGCCGGGCAACTTCCACCCCGGTGCGGCGCTGAAGATCGGCCCAACCGCGGGGAACGGCCCGCCTCGTGGTCCCGGCGCCAAAGACCGAAACGATGTCATGGCCAGCTTCAGCCAGGGCAAATGGCACCTCAACGAGCGCTTCGCTGCCGATGAACCCAATTCGCACCGGCCGATTCTATCTGGCCCGCCGGCTACTTCAGCGTGACGATCGCCGTGCCTTTGGCCTGGCCGGGGATCAGAAGGATGAGCGAATCGATGCCCACGCCGGCCGGGACCTGGAAACTGATCCAGCCGCGCTTCGATTCGCCCGCTTTGAGAGTGCCTGATTCGAACTTCGGGCTGGTGTTCGTGATGGCCCAGGTGTGCTCGTCACCGTTGGCATCGCGCAGGCGGAAGCTCGCGAAGGAGTAGGTGACGTTGCCGGAGACCGCCTGCTGCGTGATGTCGAGGGCCACACGGCGGTTGCCGGCGGTGGTCGTAAAGACGCCGGGCGGTTCAGGATCAGCGACCTGGTGGACCGTGTAACGCGAGCCGTTGACCTCGGTGGTGGCGCCAACCGGCACCTGGGTGATGTCGCGACCAGAGGGCGTTGGAGGGTTGGAATTGGGCGTCCGGCCGCCGGCAAGCGCCGTCACTGTCTTGAGCACGGCGGTGGCGGTGGCCCCGGCGGAACCTGGAGAGAGCCCGCTGACACCTTCCGGGGTTGCGGCGTTTTCGCCAACGCGCGCGCCGCTATCCCTGGAGTTGATGGAGCCATCGATGAGGCCTTCGTTGACGCGCGTGATGAGCAACACCACGCCCCCAGCCATGATGAGGCCGGAAAGCACCAGGAAGATGACCGCGCGGGCCATGGTCATGTCGCAATCCTACGAAGTCGCGGGATAAGGGGAACTAGCGCCGGGAGCGGCCGTAACCGGGCCTTGCGGCCGGAGCATCCGGCTGGCGGCCGAGCCGATAGTGCGGCGCGAGGATGGTCACGAACGTGCCGGCGTGCGGATCTGCGATGCGGGCGACAACCCGGGGATGGGCCTGCTGGAGCTTGTCCAGCGACTGGTCCGTTGTGACCACCGTGGGCAAGCCTGCGACGTGCCGGTAATTAACCACCTGGAACAGCTTCTCCTGAGCCCACTCCGAAGCCTTCTGGGCGCCCAGGTCATCGAGCACCAGCAAATCAACGTTTCGGATGCGGTCGAACGTCTCGTCGTAGGGAGATTCGTTCCCTGGGGCGAACGAGGCCCGCAGGTAGTCCAGTAAATCAGGGACAACGGCGAAAAAGACACCCATACCGGCGGCGAGCGTCTTGTTCGCGATAGCGGCGGCGAGGTGGGTTTTGCCGCAGCCGTTGGCGCCCTGGAGGACAAACCAGCCGCGAGGGTCGTCGGCGTAGGCCATGGCAGCGCGGAACGCTGATTCCAGGGATTCGCGCTCTTCGGCGTGCAGGCCGGGCACGCGCAAATCGAAATTGCGGAACTGGAGTTCGTTCACGCGGTCACGGGTCATGCCGCCGACCTGGCTGTAGCCGCCGCGGAGCTCAGCGTCGAGCACGAGCACCCGGGAGAGGCCCTCGTCCAACAGGCGGGTCGCAAGCCGTTCGTCCAGTTGCTGGGGCCGGGTGGTAGTTGTGAACACGGTAGGCAGGCTGGCGTTGAAGCGGTGGTTCACTATCTGGAAGAGCTTTTCGCGCGCCCATGGGCTTCCTGAGCCGGTATCGACGTCGTCCAGGATGAGCAGCGGCGTATTTCGCACCTGGTCAAAGAGCTGCTCGAAGCCCATGTCGTCCTGTTCAGGCTCGTAGCTCGCGCGGAGGTGGTCCAGCAGATCCGGGACGACCATGAAGAGAACGGGCTCACCGGCTGCGATGCGCTCATTGGCGATGGCGGCGGCGAGGTGGGTCTTCCCGCTGCCGGAGCTCCCCGTGAAGACCAGCCAACCCCGGGGCGATTCCGCGTACTCCCGTGCCGCCTTGTAGGCGCGCTCGAACCATCCTGTGTCTTCGGCACGACCCGTGGGGACCATGTTTTCGAAGGTGAAGCGAGTGAGTGCCCCGAGGTTGCTCATGCGTTCAAGGCGGTTGCGCCGCACATGCTCGTCTTCTTCGAGCACGCATTCGCACGGTTCGGCTTTCCCGAAGCGGGGGTGGTCAACCGGCAGTGCGCGGCGGACGAAACCAGCGCCCTTGCAGATCGGGCACACGTCTTCCTGGGGCGGTTCAGCTTCCCGGGCGGACCGCACCCCCGAGGTACTTTCGCTTACGGTCTTCGAGAGAATCTCGCCCAGGCGTTTCATGAGGACGGCCCTCCTCGGCCCAATTCCTGAGGATAGTTTCGATGTAGCGCCAGTTACGCGCGTTCAGTTCGGCGGCTTCGCGGAAGGCGTCTTCAATCCAGTCTGCCGGGTAGCGATCCTGGGCCTCCACGAGCCGGTCACCGACGATCGGTGTGATAGTGCCGATGGTCTCTTCGTAGAGGCGGAATATGCCGGGGCGCTGTCCGGGGGACTCGATGGCTACTGCGATGGTCCGCGGCACCAGTTGGACTTCGCCGGCGCGGGCGCGGGCGACGGCACGGCGCGAGGCAGGTTCATTCGCGAAATAGACGGTGTCCGTGGACCCGGCTCCTTTGAGCGCCAAGGCGAGCAGCGCGCCGAGCTCCACGCACTCTTCGAGGCCGGCATTCAGACCCTTTTCACCCGCGGCGAGCGTCTCGAAACTCTCGCGCGCTGCGGGCTGCTCCCAGATTTCCGAGGCGGTCACGAAGCGCTCGGTCCCGCGCTTCTCCTGGACCAGCCGAGAGACCCAGAGGAAGGCGAGGAGCGCCCCCGGCGATGTGAGGCGAGGAAGAACGGCCGAGAAAAAGAGGTTCGGCACGACCGTGCCCTTGCCGATTCCGGGGAAGCCCGTGAAGTCGGTCATCGAGCTGGCATTCGCGCGCGGAGATTACTCGTCATCGGTTCGCAGCACCCAGTCTTCGAACTTGGCGAGGCGCTCGCGGAAGCGGAGTTCGACCGTGCCGGTCGGGCCATTGCGATGCTTTGCGACGCTGATCTGAGCGACGCCCTTCGGGTAGGCGCTTTCCGGCAAGTCCGGGTGCTGCTGCGCCCACTGTTCCGGCGTCACATAGAGCTCTTCGCGGCTGAGGAACATCACGATGTCGGCGTCCTGCTCGATTGAACCGGAATCGCGGAGGTCGGAAAGCATTGGCGTGCGCGGGTGGCGGTTTTCAATGGCGCGGGACAACTGCGCCAGCGCGACGATCGGCACGTCGAGTTCGCGGGCGAGGCCCTTGAGCGTGCGCGAGATGTAGCTGATCTCCTGCACGCGGTTTTCGCGGCCAGTCTGGCTTTCGCCCTGCATGAGCTGGAGGTAGTCGATGACGATGAGGTCAAGCTGCTTGGATTCGCCGGCGAGACGCCTGGCTTTGGCCCTCAGCTCAGCCGCAGTCAGCATCGGCGAGTCATCGAACCAGATGTTGGCTTCGGAGAGCCGGGCGGCGGCGGCGACGACCCGGCGCTCTTCGATTTCGGTGTTCTGGCCGAGACGCAGGCGCGAACTATCGACGCCGGATTCTCCGGAGAGGAGGCGGATTGCCAGCTGCTCGGACGACATTTCAAGCGAGAAGAAGGCGACGTTGGCGCGCTGCTCGATGGCCGCGTTGCGGGCGATGCCGAGCGCGAAGCTGGACTTACCGACGCTCGGCCGGGCGCCAACGATGACGAGGTCCGAGCGCTTCAGGCCGGTGAGCAAGGTATCGAGGTCGCTGAACCCGGTGCGGATGGCCGAGAGTTCGATCCGCTCGATCTCGTCCGGGTCCTGGTCCAGGTAGGCATCGAGGAGCTGGCGGATGTGGACGAAGTCGCGGAAGTTTTCGCC
>CAZKZR010000327.1:0-4284 GCA_964557245.1 uncultured Anaerolineaceae bacterium
TCTCGCGTGAGATGCGCCGCCTGGTGCGAACCTTCGCTCAGGATGGCGAGGGCGTCTCGAGCCGCCGTGCGCGCGGCGTCCATGTCGACGTCCGAAACGGTCTTCCGTGCCCGGCGCGCGCCGCTGGCGCCGACGACTCCGAGCCGAGAGACCACTTCCGCCGCCCGCTCCCGGGCCAGGTCGACATCCACCGCGCCGACCGGCACCCGGTGCGCGGCAGCGCTCGCCCGGCCACGGAGGCTGGATTGCTTTTGCTTACGCGAGGACGCCTTATTCACGGCCAGCGCAACCGTGGCAAGTGCGATCACCGCCGCCGCGCCGGCCGCCACCAGCACAACCACGCTCGGACCGCGCCGCGTTGCCGCGGAGTGCTCCTCTACCAGTTGCTCCAACGGCGGGGGCGCGGACGCGGCCGCTGCTTCGAAGTCGCCCCGCTCCAGGTCACCGAGGAACTCGCGCACACCCTCCGTGAACGCGTCCGGATTATCACCGGGCACGCTATGGCCTGCGGCCGCCACGATGATCAGGCGGGCGCGTTGCATCTCCGTCGCCGCGCGTTCCGCGACTTCTTGCGGCAGCACGTCGCTTTCCGCCCCGCGAATCAGCAGCGTCGGCACCCGTACGCCCCGGAACAGCGACCACGAATCGCCGCTCCCCTCGTTGCCGATGCGGAGCCCGTTGTCGGGCGCCCTGAAGCGCTTGTCGAACTTCCACGTCCACTTGCCCGTTTCCGTGGGCTTGAGCCGGTGGCGCATGCGCTCGCGGATGTTTTCCAGGCTGCGCCGCTGGTTGAACCGGTGCGCGATCTCGACAAACTCCTCGAACTCGAGTTCATCCGGCCCGCGCGTGAACCGCATGATGTTGTCCACGCCCTCTTTCGCCGATTCCGGGCCGACGTCCACAAGGACGAGCGCGCGGACGTGCTCCGGGTACTTGTTCGTGTACGCGACCGAGTTGAGCCCGCCCATGCTGTGCCCGATCAAAACGAACCGGTCGATCCCGAGCGCCTTGCGGAAGCCTTCGAGGTCTTCGACGAACGCCGTTCGCGTGTAGTCGCCGTCTTCCGACCATTCACTGTCACCGTGGCCGCGCTGGTCCAGCGCGAGGAGGCGGTAGCGGTCCTGCATCCGGTCCGCGAACTCGTCGAACATGTGCCCGGAGACTCCGAAGCCATGCAACATGATGATTGGCTGGGCGTCCGGGTTGCCCCATTCCTGGTAGCTGAGTTGCAGGGCGCCGACCTGCACACTTCGTTCAAGGTATCCGGCGGTCACCATGGCGCGGTCTCCATCGTGGTTTCGCTCCCGTGCGAGAGAGCAGCGAACTACGATGATAGCACCCGCTTCCAGCCTTGACCGTGCGTGCAACGAATCTGCAACGCCGTACCTACGAGACCGGTGAGAGCCCCTGTTCAGACCGCAACTGGTTGTAGGTCGCTACCAGGGCATCACCCTGGTACGCCCAGCCACCCCCAGGGTTGAACGAGTAGTTGTACGCCGCGCGGATCGCCTCTTCACCGCTGAACCCCGCCCGTTCACCCGCATGCCATGCCTCGGCCAAACCTCGTGCGGCTCTGTCTGCGTTCGCTTCGGGATCGAACCGGGAGTCGCCCATGCCCGAGCCGTAGCCCTGGTCGTGTAGTTGGAACAAGCCCACCGAATGCCCGCTGTCACCGATCGCGTCCGGGCGGCCGCCGCTCTCGATCAGCATCACCGATTTCAGGAACATGGGCGGCACGTTGTACTTCTGCCCAAGTCGATTCAGCATCGAATCCCATTGGTCGGGGTCGGCACTGCTGTTGGACACAACGGGTGTGTGCGGATTAGCGACCCGCTTTGCCAGCGACGACCTGCTGCTGGCCTGGCTCGAATTCGCGACGGACCCTGCTGATGCCCGCCCCGTCCTTGGCGCGGCCACCGAGGACGGCGCTTGAAACGAGTTCGCGCCCGAACTCGTCAGGGGCGAGGACGAACGGTTGCGGGCAATCGCTCCGGCCTCGGTCAAAGAAACGTGGGCCGCCGAGAGTGCGCCCCGGGTTGTCGGATCGATAGCCATCCTCCGCTCAGGCTAGTACCGTTCACAAGCTTCCGGAATGAGTGGGCCGCCTGATGCACACCCGGCGATTCCCCGATGTGGAGAGACTAGTGGCTGAACCGCGAATCCCCGATCCCACCCTGATGGCCAGGCTCCAGCTGAGTGTGAAAGGCATCGATTGGGCTGCTTCGCTGGTGCAGCCCTGGCAGCACCAGACGGTTGATGACATCTGGTCAGCGCATCACCAGCTGAAGCACCTGATTGCCGTCGAGACCGAGAACTTCCAGCCCCGCATTAAGCGCATCGTCGAAGAAAACCAGCCGCAGCTTCAGTGCTGGGACACGGACGCCTTCAACGCGCGTTACACCCCGGAGGGAGCCATCGAGGATCTGGCCGAAACGTTCATGACGGAGCGAGCGAAGACCGTTGAGCTGTTCAAGGCACTCACCCCGGAGCAGTGGCTCCGGACTGGAGTATGGCCTGACGGTCAGGTGGTGGACCTGGCCTGGCTCGCGGAGAAGGCGCTCTGGCACTCGCTGGACCACTTCGCGGTGCTCCTGGACCTCCATGGGGAGTTCGAAAAGCGCCAGGCGCCCCGCTGGACCAGCTAGCCGAGCGCTACCGCCTCATACGCGCCGGCTTTTAGCGCGTCCAGTAGCTCAGCGTCGGTCTGCACGGCCGCCGCGAAACGGGTCGCCGCGCGTCCCACCTCAGCATGCGTGTGCGCATCCGAACCGCCGATCCCGGGCAGCCGAAAGCCTCGCGCCAGACCCGCGGCGGCCATGTTCTGCAGCTTCGAATCGGACCCGTTTTGAGACTCGACGGATTCGAAGTACTCGACCGTGTCGTGCGTGACCCTGAGCAGCCCATCCCGCGCCGGATGGGCGAGAAACAGCAAGGCTCCCGCCGACTGGGCCGCCTGGTATACGTCTCCTGCTATCGCTGCGTATCCCGCAGGCGGCAACGGCCCGAACACCAGGATGTGGCCCATGTCCGTCGTGAGCTCAACCCCGCTGAAAACCGGTATCGGGGCGCGATTTCGCAGCGCTTCCAGGGCCGTCGCGTCCCAGGCACGGTCGTGTTCAGTGAGGCAGATGCCCTGCAGCCCGCGCGCGACCGCCGCCTCGATGAGCTCGTCGGCTGAAAGAGCGCTGCACGCCGAGAGCGGCAACGTGTGGCAATGGAGATCGATGAGCACGGCGCGAGGACTACCGGGGCAGCTTCATGCCGTAAATCTCGCCGAGCAAATCCAGGAACGCCGACATCGGGCCCGACTGAGGCTTGTTCCGCCGATAGAACACTGCGATCTCGCGCTCCACCGGCTCAGCCGATTCGATATGCACCTTGTGCAGCGTCCCTAGCCGGATTTCACGCTCCACGCTGACCTCGGGCAGCAGCGCGATGCCGAGGTTGGATTCGACCATCTTCTTCGTCGCTTCAATCGAATCCAGCTGCATCTGCTGTTGCGGCACCACGCCCAGGTCTCTGAACAGCCCGAGGATCATCCCGTAATACCCGGAGTCCCGGTCGAACAAGATCAGCGAATCATCCGCGAGTTGCTCCACTTTCACGGAGCCTCGCTTGGCATACCGATGCTGGGAGGAGACCACCAGCACCAGTTCGTCGTGATACAGCGTCACCGTCCGGACGTCCGGGTGGTTGATGGGCCGTCCGAAGCCCACCTGTACGTCATCGTCGAGCACCATCTGAAGCACTTCATCGCTGTGCCCCGTTCGCACCAGCACGTCCACGCCCTGGTGGTTATCGCAAAACACCTTAAGCAGGCGGGGAAGCACATAGGTCCCGACCGCCGGCGCGGTGCCAATGGTCAGGCGTCCCGCCGTCCCCTCACGCGTGCCTTCGAGCACCATGAGGCCGTCGTTCAGGGTGCGGAGGACGCGTTGGGCGTAGGGCAGGAAGGAGCGGCCAGCGTCGGTCAGCTTCACGCCCCGTCCCATGCGCTCGAACAGTGATTGGCCGACTTCGCGTTCGAGGGACTGGATACGGTTGCTGAGGGACGGCTGGGCGACGTTGAGAAGTTCGGCGGCGCGCGAAAAACTGCCGCAATCGGCCGCCGCTATAAAAGCGTCTAGCTGGGCCAGTTCCATGTATGGCTCACCCGTTAGCGATAAGGAACCGCTATGCCTCGAACCATACGGGTTCTACCAGCCATAGGCTAGGGCTTTGTATCTACAGATTTGACGTGAGGAGTCTTAGGTCCGCTCGTCCCACATCGCCTCGCGCAATGCG
>CAZKZR010000328.1:0-4278 GCA_964557245.1 uncultured Anaerolineaceae bacterium
CCTCGCACAGGCTGCCGCCTACGATGCAAAGCGCCTCACCGCCCAACCTCGCGGCCGAAACGCCGGGTCTACCTTCAAAAACCCGCCCGAATCTCCGGCCTGGAAACTCGTCGAAGCGGTTGGTTTGCGCGGCATGACCCGCGGCGAAGCGGCCATTTCGGACAAGCACTGCAATTTCTTCGTCAACGAAGGAAACGCCACCGCCGCCGATGTCGCCTGGCTGATTGCCGAAGCCCAGAAACGCGTCAGGGAACAGTTCGGTGTGACGCTCGAGCGCGAAGTCGAATTCGTGGGGGAATGGTAATGCCCAGGCAGCGCGTTGCCGTCCTTCTTGGCGGCAAATCCGGAGAACACGAGGTGAGCGTCACCAGCGCACGCAGCGTCATCTCCGCGCTCGATTCGGACCGGTGGGACGTTGTTCCGGTGGGCATCACCCGGTCGGGGAACTGGATGACGCCGGAAGAGACCCGCCTTGCTCTGGATGCCGGCCAGTCGGCATTCGTTGATGCCGGAGCTCCCGTGCTGCACGCTCCAGAAGCCCTCGCGGCGCTCGCCTCCTGCGATGTCGCGTTCCCCCTGGTACACGGCACAAACGGCGAAGACGGCACCCTCCAGGGTCTTCTTGAGATCGCCGGGATCCCCTACGCGGGCTGCGGGGTCGCCGCCAGCGCCATCGGCATGGATAAGGCACTCATGAAAGCCTTGTTCCGGGAGGCAGGGATCCCGGTATCACGCTATTCCGTAATCAGATCATGGGAGTATACACTTGCCCAGAATGATTCGATGGCGCTCATAGACCAGGCGATTGGGTATCCCTGTTTTGTCAAGCCAGCCAATGGAGGCTCCTCCGTCGGCGTCACCCGGGCGCGCTCGCGTGAAGATATGCCGGCTGCCTTCGAAGCCGCCTTCGCCTATGACGACAAGGCGGTAATAGAACAGGCCGTCGTAGGGCGTGAAGTAGAGTGTTCCATCCTTGGCAACGAACACCCAGAGGCGAGTGTCATCGGGGAAATCGTCCCGGACCGGGACTTTTACGACTACGACAGCAAGTACTCCTCCGCTTCCACCACGCAGCTCTACATTCCCGCGCCCATCCCGGAAGGCACCGCCCGCGACATCCAGCGCATGGCCATCCGCATGTACCAGGTCATGGGCTGCGAAGGGTACGCCCGCGTCGATTTCTTCCTCACGCCAGCGGACAAGATTTACGCCAACGAAGTGAACACCATTCCCGGGTTCACAAGCATCAGCATGTATCCCAAGTTGTGGGAAGCGTCAGGTCTCGGCTACACGCCGCTCCTGACGAAGATCCTCGAGCTCGCCCTCGCTCGCCATCAGCGGAGGTCGAACCGATGATCGTCAAACGCAATCGCCCGCAGAAAGACTCTACCGTCCGGCGGATCATCAAGCGCCAGCGCCCGAGTATCGGTGAGGCGCGCGCCCATACGATTGTGAAGCGCAACCGCGGCGTTGTTGGCGGGCCAAGGGGCGGCGGGCCACGGGGCCCGCGAGGGCCGCGCATCAGTCTGCCTCGCTTCGGTTGGCGCCCTGGCAAAGGGCTCCTGGTCGCATCCGCGAGCCTCGGAGTGCTCGCGTTGGTTGGCTACGGAGCCTACTGGACCTGGACGTCCCCGTTCTTCAAGGTCTCGAACGTCGAGGTGGTGGGGAACCAGCGCATTGCCAGTGGCACCGTCGTCGAAACGGCCGGGCTCCTCGGCGAGTCGATGTTCGATGCCGACCTTGCGGCCGCCCAGGAGGCGCTCTACCAGCAGCCGCTGGTCAACTCCGTCCGCATCGAGCGGGATTGGCCGCACACCGTCCGCGTGGTCATCGAGGAACGCAAGGCGTGGGGCACCTGGGAGCAAACCGGCGTCCAGTACACCATCGACCGCGAAGGAGTCGTCCTTGGCCAGGGCGCCGCGAGCGCGGGATCGCCCGTCATTCGCAGCACTGAACCGGGCAATCGCATCATCGGCGACCACGTGGACTACCAGGCGGTGGATGCCGCTGCGGAGATCTACGAAAAGCTCCCCCGCCAGCTCGGCACCACGGTCGCCGAGGTGGCCTTTATCACCGGCAAGGGCGTCCAGGTGACCACCACCAACAACCAGACCGCCCTCTTCGGCGATTCGTCGTCGATCAGCTACAAGCTGTCCGTTTGGGCCGCGCTCGCGCAAGAGGCCCAGGTCCGGAACATCAACTACACCACCATCGACCTGCGCTACGGCAATCGCCCGGTGCTGCAGTAAGGAGAGAGCAATGAGAAGACGCAGCACAGTCGCAGCCATCGATGTCGGCTCAACGAAAGTCGCCGTCATCGTCGGAGACCTGGGAGACCAGGGAGAGACCCGCATCCTTGGCGTTGGCGTAACGCCGGCGGCGGGCCTTTCGCGCGGGGTAATCGACAACATCCAGAGTGCCCGCGAGGCAATCGGCATCGCCGTTGAGAAAGCCGAACAGGCCTGCGGGATGCGAATCCTCAGCGCCGTGGTGGGCATCTCCGGCGGCCACATCTCGTCTCAGAACAACCGCGGGATCATCGCGATCCCTGACCGTTCCCGCTCAATCTCCGAGGACGACCGCTCTCGCGTCCTCGAAAGCGCGGGGCAGGTCGCCATCCCGACGAATCGGCAGGTCATCCACGTGGTCCCCCGTGGATACTGGATCGAAGGCACCGAACCCGTCACGGACCCGGTGGGCATGTTCGGCGGCCGCCTCGATTCTGAAGTCCACATCGTTTCCGGCGCCGTCTCCGCGGTGCAGAACCTGACCAAGTGCGTCGAAGGCGCCGGCGTCCAGGTCGATGACATCGTTCTCGAGTGCATCGCCTCCGCTACCAGCGTCCTGGAAGACCAGGAGCGCCAGCAGGGTGTCGCCCTCGTCGATATCGGCGGGAGCACCACCTCCATCGCGGTCTATGACGAAGGCAGCCTGGCCCACACGGCCTGCCTGCCCATCGCCGGCTCCCAGTTGACCAATGACCTCGCCCGCGTGCTCCGCTGCCCGTGGGAAGCCGCTGAACAGCTCAAATGCACGGTGGGCGCGGCATACGCCGATCCCGCGATGCACGAGACGGTGGAAATCCAGGCCTTCGGCACGCAAGCCAAGAAGACCGTGGAACTCCGCCACGTCTGCGAGATCCTGCAGGCCCGCTCCGAGGAGATCCTCGAAATGGTCGCCGTCGAGCTCAAGCGGGTCGGCTACTACGACAAGCTCGCGGCCGGCCTCGTCCTTACGGGCGGTACCAGCCAGCTTAAGGGCCTCGCCGAAGTGGCCGAAGCCCGTCTCGGCATCCCCGCCCGGCTGGGCAAACCGGCCGGCTATTCCGGGCTCTCGGACCTCATCGGTTCGCCCGCCTTCTCCACCTCCATTGGCCTCGTCGAGTACGCGCTGGGAGCGCGTGAACGCGTGGTCGAATCCGCACCTGGTCCCAGCTTCGATGTGCCCGTCGGGGGCTTCTTCCGGCGCCTCGCATCCCTCGGGAGGGCGCTGATGCCCCAGTAGCAGGAAGGAGACAGGAATGAGCCCCCATGACCCACCCCGCAGTCTCGACTCATTCGCGAAAGGAACGAGCACCATGAGCCTTCGATACGAAACCGAACTTCTGCCCGATATCAAAGTGGTTGGTGTTGGCGGCGGCGGATGCAACGCCGTAAACCGCATGGTCCGGGCCAAGATCCCCGGAGTCTCCTTCGTTGCCTGCAATACTGACGCGCAGGCCCTCACCTCCTCGGAAGCGACTACTCGCCTGCGCATCGGCGAAAAGCTGACCAAGGGCCTCGGCGTCGGCGGCGACCCCACCCGCGGCGAACGCGCCGCTGACGAGAGCCGTGACGAGCTGTACGACATCCTGCGCGGCACCGAGATGGTGTTCGTCACCGCAGGCATGGGCGGCGGCACCGGTACGGGCGCGGCCCCGGTAGTAGCTGAAATCGCCAAGGATTGCGGCGCGCTCACCATCGGCGTGGTCACCAAGCCGTTCCAGTGGGAAGGCGCCCGGCGCATGAAGCAGGCCGAAGAGGGCCTCGCTCGCCTGCGCGACAAGGTGGATACGCTCATCGCCATCCCGAACGGCCGTCTCATCGAGATCTGCCCGGCGGATGTGACCATCGAGCAGGCCTTCGAGACCGCCGACGACGTCCTCCGGCAGGCGATCCAGTCCATCTCCAACATCATCAGCCAGAACGGCTCCATCAACCTGGACTTCAACGACGTGCGCACAACCATGAGCGAGGCCGGTCCGGCACTGCTCGCCGTGGGCCGTGGCAGCGGCGAAAA
>CAZKZR010000329.1:0-4258 GCA_964557245.1 uncultured Anaerolineaceae bacterium
GAAGCTCCGCCATGTCCTGCTCCGTTGGGAGCGCCAGCGCAAGTTGCGCTCCACCGCGGGAGGTTTCAGGCGCCGGGCGCGCCTCGGTCAACAAACCGAGCTGCCACAGCAGTTCCCGCCGCGGTAGGCCAAACCCCTCGAACACCCCGGCACGGATGAGCATTTCCGCCTGTTCCCGTGAGACTGATGTCCGCACCAACACATCGCGAAGTGAGCGGTAGGGGCCGTTCGCCTCACGTTCAGCGACTATCTGCTGCGGAAGGGTGACGTAGCCATGCGTCCGATGGTGCTGCCGGACGTCCTGCCAACCACCGCCGATGCCTTTCACCTGCTGCATGCCCAGCCGGATGTTCCCGTCTTCCGGCCATGCCCCGTTCCTGCTGGAATTAATCGCCGGCGGGAGCGTTTGGATCCCATGGCGCGCGGCATCCTGGGTCAGCACCTCCGGCGAATAGAACCCCATGGGCTGCGCATTGAACAGCGCCGCGTAATAGGCGGCGGGGTAGTAATACCGCAGCCATGTGGACTCGTAAGCGAGGAGCGCAAATGCCACTGCATGGCTTTTCGGAAACCCGAACGCCGCGAAGGCCGCCATCTTGTCGAAGGCGACTTTCGCCGCCTCCCGGCTCAACCCCTGGCTATCGGTGCCGCGGTAAAATTCCTCCGCGATCGCCTGCATCGCTTCAGAAGAACGCTTCCGGCTCATTGCTCGCCGCAGTTTGTCCGCCTGCCCCGGCGTGAATCCCGCCACCGAAGTGCCAATCTGCAGCACCTGATCCTGGTAGAGCACGTGGCCAAGTGTTTCGCCAAGGCACCACGAAAGCAGCGGCGCCAGTTCCGGATGGCCGTAGTCCACCTCGATCGATTCCCCGCGAGCGAGCGCCTCCCGGTAATGCATATACGGCCGGAACGCCCCCGCCATGATCGGCCCGGGCCGGATGATCGCAACCTGCACCGCGAGGTCGTCCAGGTTGTGCGGCTGGGTTCGGGGCAGCGTTTGCACCTGCGCCCGGCTTTCAATCTGGAAGACGCCCATCGTGTCGCCTTCGCGGATCGATTCGTAGATCTCCGGGCTGTCATGCGGGATGCGGCCAAGGTCAATCCTGATGCCGTTCTCCTCTTCGATGATCTCCAGGCACTCATCAACCGCCGAAAGCATGCCCAGCGCCAGGAAGTCGATCTTCACGAAACGCGCGTCGTCCGCCGAATCCTTGTCCCACTGGCAGACAAACCTCCCATCCATGCGCGCAGGCTCGATCGGCACCACGGAAGAAAGCGGCTCAGCCGAAATCACCACGCCGCCAACGTGCTGCCCAATGTGACGTGGGAAACCTGCCGCCTGCCCCGCCAACTCCACCATGTCTCGCCAGATTGGCGCGCCGATAAGCGGCCGTAGTTCCGGCACGCGCTTCATCTCCTCCGCGATGTCCGTGGCATTCGCAAAGTGGCCGCCGAGCTTGTTTAGTTTCGCCAGTACCGGCATCGGCAATCCAAGCGCCTTGCCGATATCCAGCACCGCGCTGCGGAACCGGTACGTCGGGAATGCGGCCACGATCGCCGCGTGCTCCGGCCCATACCGGTCGTAAATCCGTTGCAACACCTGGTCGCGGATGTCGCGCGGGAAATCCAGGTCAATGTCCGGGAGTGAATGCAACTCCTCGTTCAGGAACCGTTCCAGGTACAGGTTGTTCCGCACCGGGTCGATATGGGAGAGGCCAATGAGGTAGCACACGATCGAACTGACGGAAGATCCGCGGCCCCGGCCAACTGGTCGTTCATCAGGTTCAAGCCGCGGGTCCCTTCCACGCACTTCAACAGCGATCGCATTCACCAGCTCCAGCAGGTCCCAGTAAACGAGGAAAAAGCCCGCGAGCTTGTGCTTGGCGATCAGCGCGAGCTCCCGTTCGAGCCGCTCCTTCGCTTCAACGAAGATCGTGCCGTCCGAGGCGAAGTACTTGCGTCGAAACGCCCGTTCGCAGATGCCGCGAAGGTGCGTATCAAGCGTTGTGCCTTCGGGCACCGGGTAATCCGGCAGGCGGTACGGCAAATCCGTGGTCAGATCGAATCGGCAGCGGCCGGCAATGACCTCCGTGTTCGTAATCGCCTGCGGGTGCCGCGCGAACCGCCGCTCCATCTCCTCCGCCGGCTTCAGGAAGTACTCGGAATTCGCCCTCCGCACCTCATGCGAACTATCCAGCGTCTGCCGGTGCCGGACAGCCACCAGGACATCGTTCAGACGGTGCCGGGTGCGTACGTGGTAGTGCACGTTGTTCGTGGCCACAACTTCGATCCTGAGCCGCTCGCCAATGCGAACCAGCGCCGCCACCCGCTCCTCATCGCCGAACACATCGTGCCGCTGCAGCTCGATGTAGTAGCGGTCGGCGAACACCGCCTGGTATTCGCGAGCAAGTGCCTCGGCAGCGGCCGGCTGCGGGATAGCCATCTGTGCAAGCGCCGAACTGTCGCACCCGGAGAGCACCAGCAGGCCCTGGTTCAGTTCGAACAGCCACGCCTGCTCGACAATCGGTGTGTCTTTGCCATTGATGCAGTACGCCCGGCTCAACAGCCGGCAGAGATTCCGGTAGCCATCGACATCCATCGCCAGCGCGGTCACATGCGCCGGCTCAGGCAGCGAATCCCCGCGAATCGTCAGCTCAACGCCGGTAATCGGCCGCAGACCCCGCTCTTTCGCGGCCGTAGCGAACTCCATCGCGCCATACAGATTGTCGTGGTCGGTCAGCGCCAGCGCTGGATACCCAAGCTGGATCGCCCGATCGATCAGTTCGTCGGTCGAACTCGCACCTTCCCGCAACGACCAGCAGGAATGGGCGTGAAGCTCAACGTACGAACTGCGCGGTCCGGGCTCGGCAGTGAAACTGGCTTCGCCGATCCGCGGATAGCCGGTGTCTGCCCCGGGGCCGGTAGGGTAACCGTGAGGCGTTCGCGCCATCTGAGCAGTATAGAACGTCTGTTCTGAAACGTCAGATCTGCCGCGGCATTCCTTTCCCATGGCTCCGCCGAAACGAAACCACGGATATGGCGAATATGTGTCAGTTTCCTCCGTGAGGGTTTTCCCGTGTTGTCAGAAAGACATAGGAAAGGCTACAGTCCAATTCCCTAATTCACGGGCGAGTAGTTGTTATGTTTGCAAAGTTGAGTCTGATCCTGGCAGTCGTGATCTGCTCGATAGCCGCCATGGCGAGCGCCGGCCAGACGGCCGTAGCCGATAGTCCCCCTCCCAGCGGCCCTGCCAAGATCCTCACGCTCAACCCAACCTCCGGCGTTGTCGGCACCGTGGTCACCGGTGAGCTCTTCAATGCTCCGCCCAATGACTTCATCACTGTGATCTTCAAGATCCCCGGCGACCCAGTCCTGACCACGGGCACCACCGACGCCAACGGCTACCTCAAGGTGACCTTCACCATCCCGTACGTACCCGGCGGTGGCACCTATCCCGTCTTCTTCACGGATTTCAAGTGCTCCTGCCAGATAGCCACCGATTTCACCGTCATCAACAGCAGGCCCACCCCGACGCCGACCGCAACCCCGACGACGCCTGCCTCCGCCACGCCGACCACACCGCCAACCCAGCCGGCCACCACGGTCCCGACAGCCACATCAACGCCCTCGCCGTCGCCCACTCCCGGCGTCCCCGTCCTTGGCACCACTGGTCCAGGCGGAACATCAGGGCCGAATGTCGGTGTGCTTGGCCTCGGCTTCCTTGCCGTGCTCGTTGTGCTCGCCTGGTTCACAGCCACCCGCCGCGGGCCCTCGCAGCCGGCACTCGCCTACGTCGAACCTGAAGACTTCGGACCGGACTACTCCACGGAACTGGACCTGACCACGCTCGATTCCCTGCGCGCGCCGCGAACGACACTCGCCGTGCGTCGTGCCTCGGGCAACCGGCACGGCCTTGCCTGGGCGGCTACCGCTGCAGGTGCGGCACTGGCTGGCCTGGCGCTGCTCCGAAGGAAGTAGGAACGCTAATTCGGACGGGCCGGCGGGCACCGCTTGGCCCGTCCGTCGTCGCCTTAACTTGTTAGACGTTGTCGCTCTTTGGGCACCGGCTCGCCTTTGAGTTTCGGTCCATACTCCTCGTGTGGCGGCACTTCCTCGCCCACCACGTAGAGGAAGTAGTACACGCCGAAGTTCCCGATGTGCTTGAACCGCTTCTTCATATCCGCGAGCTGAGACTCGAACGGCCTCAGCGCCTCAAGGTACTTCGCGAACGAACCGAACTCCTTTTCCGCCGCCAGCA
>CAZKZR010000330.1:0-4256 GCA_964557245.1 uncultured Anaerolineaceae bacterium
GATAAGCCTCACGCCACGATGTGGGGACTGGTTCGGTCTGCGTTCCTGGAAGTGGGCGATTTCACGCTTTATTACGACATCGATACCGCGCCGGGACAAAGCGGTTCGGCTATCTGGTCAGCGGCCGACGGCCCCTACCTCGGGAGGATCGTCGGCATCCACTCCCAGGGCGGGTCGGTGAACAGTGGCTCGCGGATAGACCAGGAGTTGCTGGACGACGTGCTGGAAGGCTGCCGGGTGATGGAGTGCACTATCGTCACTGAGGACATCACGGAACCGGAACCGATCCCCGAGCCGAACTTCCCGTACAAGAGTTATTCGGTGGCGGTCAGCCGGGATTAGCTATTCCCCTGCGTGTCCGTCTGACAAACTGTCGCATGGCCCGAGGAGCCCTCGCCCACCGCGACTTCCGATTGCTCTTGCTCGGTTCGGGCGTGGTCAGTTTCGTGATGCCCATGCAGTTCATCACCCAGGTGTTCTGGGTGCAGGACACCTACCCGGAACACGAGGTGCTGTTCGTTGGCTTGCTCGGGGCGAGCCGGGGCGCAGCGATGCTGCTGTTCAGCCTTATCGGTGGGGCGTTCGCTGACCGCTTCGAACGGCGGCGGGTCCTGCTGGCTTGTGAATGCTCGGCCCTCGCCATCAACGCAATGATCGCGCTTCTCATGCTGACCGAACCGCTGGGCGGCGCGACGATCGCGTTGCTGCTGGTGCTCACCTTCGCGGCCTCCGGGAACATGGCGGTCGACATTCCCACCCGCACGGCCTCTACCCCGGCGGTTGTCGGCATGGACCACCTGGCGAGCGCAATCACCCTGCAGATGGTGGCCCAACAGCTGACCTTCCCGTTAGCGCTACCGTTGGTCGGGTTCCTCAACAGCGCGATGGATGGCGGCAAGGTATACGCCCTGACGTTGCTGGCCTGGACGGTCATCATCCCGACCATAGCGGCGTTGCGTTTCCGAAGCATCGGCTCAGCGAATCGCAGCGAGGGGATGATCGGCAACATCAAGTCGGGGCTTGCGTACGCCCGATCTGACGCCACGATTTTCGCTGTGATTGCGGCGGTGTTCGCGATGCAGTGCATCGGCATGCCGGGACCCGGAACGCTGGGGCCGCTCTGGATGCGGGAGATCCTCGGCCTTTCGAAAGCGCAGTTCGGCTTCATGGCGATGACGTGGGGGATCGGCACGTTCATCGCATCGTTCTTCTTTGCGTTCCGGCGCACCTACGCCACGCGAGGGCTGACGCTCTGCATGACTGTGGTTGGGTTTTCGCTCTGTGCCGTAGTCTTCGCCCATTCACGTTACGTGCCGCTCACCGCGCTGGTGAACATGGGCCTCGGATTCTGCCTGGTCGGGACCATGGTGACAGCTACCACGCTGATCCAGCAGACGGTTCGGGATGAGATGCGCGGGCGGGTGCTCGGGCTGTTTCCGCTGGCGATGGGTGGATCGATGCTCGTCGCCGCGCCTGTCAGCTGGGCGGGGGAGGGTTTCGGCTTACCTGTGGTTTTCGCCGTGCTCGCGTGGACCACGCTCTGCGCGACGAGCCTGGTGGTCTTTCGGCAGCCCTCACTTCGGCGAATCGGCCGGGGAGGCGTGCTCGCGCCGGTTGCGCCTGTCCTGACAGCGGTGGAGTGATCGTCAGGAAAGACTTGACGCCACGGTCGGTGCCGCGATACCGTCAGGAACATCCTGACGAGAGGTCGCGACAAATGCCCAGGGTTCTCACATGTTCGTTCTGCCTGAAATCCTCAGAGGACGTCGCGAAGCTCATCGCCGGGCCCGCGGGCGTGTATATCTGCGATGGCTGCGTGGAGCTTTGCAACCGCGTTTTGGCTGACAGCGGCGATTCGCCCCCTTTCTCGACTGGGGCAGCCTGAGCGATGACGCAGTGCTCGGGCTCCTGATGCCCCATGCGGAACGGATCCGCGAAGTGGAAACCGCCGTCGCCGGGCACGTCCGAATCCTGCGCGAGCGCGGAGTCAGTTGGACTCGGATTGGGACTGCACTGGGGATTAGCAAACAGGCGGCCTGGGAACGATTCTCGAACGAGCCGTGACAGGTAAGGCCACCTCCGGCCCCGGTTTTGGGAGTGGTCGTGGTAGCCTCCCTAGCCGCGGGAGGCACAACCATGACCTATTCCATCGTTGCTCTTGACCCTGCGACCCGAAGCTTGGGCGTAGGGGTCCAGACTCATCAACCTTGCGTGGGTTCGATCGTTCCATGGGTGGATCCGGATTGGGGAGCGGTGGCGACCCAGTCGTTCGCGAACATCAACTTCGGTCCGCAGGGACTCGCGCTCCTTGCAGAGGGTCTGGACGCGCCACGGACGCTGGCCGCGCTGGTGGCGGGAGATGATCTGCCGGCGCGGAGGCAGGTGGCAGTGATCGACAATTCCGGCCGAGCGGCCGTGCACACGGGCAACGACTGCATCCCGTTCGCGGGCCATGTGGTCGGGCAGAACTTCTCGGCCCAGGCGAACATGATGACGAATGAGGGCGTCCCGGAGGCGATGGCAGGCGCCTTCGAGAGCACGCCGGGAAATCTGGCTGAACGCATCATGGCGGCGTTGGAGGCCGCCCAAACCGCGGGTGGGGATATTCGCGGAAGCCAATCCGCCGCGATCCTGGTACGCGAGCCAGGGCCGCGAACCAATACCTGGGATCTGCGAATTGATAACAGCTCGCGGCCGTTGAACGATCTTCGGCGGCTCCTGAACGTCCGGCTGGCCGGCCAGGTGCTGGGTTCGATTGAAGGCCCGGCGGTACTTCCGGAACTCGATGCAGCGTATGGCCGGGCGCATACCCTCTACCCATCTGACGAGCAGCTGTTCTGGTTCGCGGTGAATCAGCTGGCGACTCGGGGCTTCGTTGAGGAGGCCGCGAGTCGCCTTATCCCACTGTTCGAACGGGCGCCGCAGTGGCAAGAGCTTCTGCACCGCCTCCGATCGCCGGCGGCCGACACGCTACGGGGTCGCTTGCGAAGCTAGCGCCAGAGACGTTGGAGTTCTTCGTATGTGCTGAGCAATTGCGGGCCGATGACGGTTGGATGGAAGCGCTCCGCGTTGGCCGTGCCCGCCGCGCGCAGGCGGGCTTGTTCCGCGGGGCTTTCCATCACCGAAGCCAGGGCATCGGCGAGCCGGATTGCGTCGTCTCCGGAGACGGCATGGTACTTCCGGGCTTCCAGGTGGAAGGTCCGCGCGGCTCCGGCGGCCACTTCCGGCAGCGCGCCCGCGTCGCTGCAAACCACGGGGAGCCCGAACGCCATGGCCTCGGCGACGGGCATGCCGAACCCTTCGTAGACGCTCGGCTGGGCAAGCACCGTCGAACTCGCCATGGCCGCGAGGAGCGTCGGCAACGGCACTTCTCCGAGTTCGCGAATGCGCGATTCCAGCCCGAGCGAAGCGACCAATTGGGCCTGGCGCGCGGTTAATTTTGCGCCAACTCGGAGCAAGGTCACGCCGGCGAGCTGCGGCCGCGCGAGCGCTCGCAACAGGAGCGGCAGGTTCTTGTTCGGGAACTGCGTCCCCACGGAAAGGACGACCGGCCCGGCCGGCAGGTCCAGGGGAGGAGGTGGAGATTCTCGGGCGGCGTAGAACGCGCGGCCAACCGATACGTGGACGACGCGAATCCGCTCGGCGGAGACCTCGAAGATTCGCTGGGCATCGAGGGAGGTGCATTCCGAGTTGGCGATCACGATTGGGAGCCTGTGCAACGGACGCGCCGAACGGGAGAACCGCCAGGACCAGACGCGGTCCAGCCCAACGCGCCGCGCGCGGAACATGACTGGAATCAGGTCATGCATGGTGACGACCGTCGGCGCCGGTCCGACCGAGCCGACCAGCGTGGTGAGGAGCTGATGAGTCAGGTGGACCACATCCGCGCCACTGACCTCGTCCCGCACCGCGCGACGGGTCCCATCAATCCGGCTTCTCCAGGGGGCTGTGCTTGCGCCGTGCAAGGAAGTCTCGAAGAGCCCGGACGACGATTCGGCGATATTTGCGGCGTAGTTACCGATGCTTCGCCAGCCGTTGGCCGTGCGGGCCACGGGCCTGATCAGTGCAACCGTGGGGCGCGAGTCATCCGCCATGGGCGATCGCAGCCCGCGCGTATGCGTCCAGTAACCGCTCTCGAACGTTGGGGGCGCGAAAGCGCCGCGATTCCTCTAATCCACTGCGGGACATGTCATTCAGTCCGGGAACGTCTGCGAGGACCTGCGCGAGCGCTTCCCCGAAGTCGCGGGCATCATCGA
>CAZKZR010000331.1:0-4248 GCA_964557245.1 uncultured Anaerolineaceae bacterium
GTTTCGATGGTCTGGGGCCACTGGTACCTGACCGAAGGGGCGCTGCCTTCCTGGCCGTTGCGCGACCTCGACATCATCTTGCTGGCTGCGCTGGGTTTCCAGGTCCTCGTGCTGGCAATCAACCTTGTTGTGCCGGTGCGGGAGACACCAACGCCGGCCAACCCCGTGGACGTGGGGATTTTCGGCAACCCCGCGTTGTATCTACGCATCGCGGTCGGATTGATATTCCCGATCGTCCTCGGGGTGTTGTCATTCAAGACGACCCAGATGAAGGCGATGCAGAGCGCAACGGGGCTGCTCTATATCGCCATGGGAGCAGTGTTTGTCGGCGAGGTACTCGCGAAGGGCCTGATGTTCCTGACCGGCCGGCCAGTCTGACATTTGAGGGATTTTAAATCGGTGCGGATTGGGACGGTAGCTACACCGGAGCCATCCACGATTTCCATGGCGAGTCGAGCGCGGGGTCAATCCAGCGGCCGTGAGGGTTCGCGCGAGAAGCGAGGCGGTATTCACCTTCGCCGTTCTGCAGGCGCAGATGCCAGACGGAGACATCGCCCGTCAGTGGCGTACCGGCTTCGATGAACTCGCTGAAGCCCATGACGATCAGGTGCAGTTCTCGCGTTCGCGAGAGTTCCAGCAGCAGCGCGCCGAACCGTACCAACAGCTCCCGTGGGAACTGATTGAGAACGAAGGTAGCGAACAGGCAGACTGCCGAGCCGACAGGCGCGGCGGCCACCTCTTTCGGAAGCAGTTCGAGGACATCGCCTCGGACGAGGCGCGGAGGAGCCACCGAAGCGATGTCCAGCGCCGCGTTCAAAAGTGCGAGCCGGTCCAGGTGCTCGGGCCAGAGGAGCGCGCGGAGCCACTCCACATCTTCGTCGTCTCGGACGTCGAGCGGGTTGATGTCGATGCCGCTGCGTGCCGCGACTGCCGGGATCTGGAGCGCTCCGAGGTCGCTCTTCGGCTCGCAATCGAGGATAACGGGCGAGGCGACGTCGCCTACGCGGAGGTCCCCGTAGCGATACTGGTAGCGGTCGAAGAGCAGGTTCAGTCCCGCACTGGGTCCAATCTCGATGAGTGAAAGCGGCCGGCCCGTCTCTCGAGCTACGTTTGCGAAGGCTGGCAGGAGCACTGCACAACGGCGGACTTCGTTCGTCTGCGTGAGGCGTGTGCGGATGACCGGCAGCAACTCCTCGCGGTGCGCGAGGCAGAATTCACGCAGGAGCCACCCGGCAGCCTCGTCGGCCGGCTTCGTGCCGCCGAGCGAGGCGTAGTACGCGCTAAGTGGGTGTTCGGAGTAGTGGCGCAGCAGGGCGTGGACGGCGGCGAACAGTACGTTCGGAGGCGGCTGTCCTTCGCGACACTCGGCGGCCAGTGCAAGCACCGCGTCGTCGTCCGCCACGGCGTGGCCGAAGACCTCATAAAGTGGCGAGAGGTTCGCGCGCGCTTCGACCTCTCCCCAGAAGCGGAAGTGGTTGCGGACGCGGGAGATATCGGCCACGTGCCGGATTGTATACAGTGCAGGCTGCGCTGCGGGCACAATCCTGGACAAGTATTGGACGGCTCACTGTTTCCGTGACCGCCTTCTTTCCCCTGTACCGCCCCAGTCGCTACCATTCCCGCGCACAAACCGGGGGACGAGGAGGCTGGACGGCGTGCATCGAGAATCCGCATGGGACATCCTCGTTGAGTACTCACAGGAAGAACGGACGCGAAGACACGGCATCGCGGTAGAAGCCGTGATGCAGGGGTATGCCCGGCTGCTTCATGAGGATGAAGAGAAATGGGGCATCACCGGTCTCCTCCACGATTTCGATTGGGAGATCCACCCGACAGAGGAGTTGCACCCGAAGGCCGGGTCCGTGCTATTGGAAGCGCGGGGTGTACCGCAAGACATCCGCTACGCGATCCTCTGCCACGCGCCGTTCCTTGGACTGGAATACACCTCCAAAATGGACCGTGCGATCTACGCTTGTGACGAGCTTTCTGGCTTCGTGACGGCCTGCGCCCTGGTCAAACCCGACAAGTCCCTTTCCTCAATCGAACCTGCATCCGTGCGGAAGAAGATGAAGGACAAGGCTTTCGCCCGGAGCGTGCGACGCGAAGACCTGATCAACGGCGCCGCCGACCTCGGCGTAGAACTCGACGAACACATCCGGTTCGTGGCGGAAGCGCTCAAACCGGTAGCACACCAAATCGGAGTGAACCCGTGAGGAACGAACGCGTCCCCGATCGAAACATCGCCATGGAGTTGGTCCGCGTGACCGAGGCCGCGGCTGTGGCCGCCGCCCGCTGGATGGGCCGCGGAGACAAGAACGGCGCGGACGGCGCGGCCGTTGATGCGATGCGCATGATGCTCGATACCGTGGACATGGACGGGATCATCGTGATCGGCGAGGGCGAGAAAGACGAAGCGCCGATGCTCTTCAATGGCGAGCGTGTCGGCAACGGGCACGGCCCGCAGGTAGACGTGGCGGTAGATCCACTGGAAGGCACCCGCCTGACGGCGCTGGGCCGGCCAGGCGCTGTCAGCGTGATCGCCTGCGCGCCCCGCGGGACGCTCTACAACCCGCACGAGATGTTCTATATGGAGAAGATCGCCGTAGGGCCGGAGGCACGCGGCGCAATCGACCTTTCGGCGCCCGTGGAGTGGAACATCCGCCAGGTGGCCAAGGCAAAAAGCATGCCGATCGAGGAAGTGACCGTCATCATCCTCGACCGAGATAGGAACACAGAAATCGCCGATCAGGTGCGGGCCGCGGGCGCGCGCATCAAGTTCATCACCGATGGCGACGCCCCAGCGGCGGTCTCCGCGGGAATAGCGGGCTCCGGCGTCGACATGATGCTCGGAATTGGTGGCTCGCCTGAAGGCGTGGTAGCGGCATGCGCGCTGAAGTGCATCGAAGGCGACTTCCAGGGCCGCCTCTGGCCGCGCCACGAGGACGACCGCAAGATGGCCGCCGACCGGGGAATCGACCTCACGCGGGTATTGACCATCAATGACCTGGTGAAGGGCGACGATGTTTTCTTCGCGGCGACGGGCGTCACAGGTGGCGACCTCCTGGAAGGCGTGGAGTACACGGCTGGAGGCGCCGTCAGCGAGTCGCTCGTCATGCGCTCCCGTTCGGGCACGATCCGGCGGATCAAGACTGAACATCACTGGCGCAAACTCCAGGGCCTCGACCACACCGTGAACTAGCGGTGACTACCGACTTCCTGCGTGACGGTCCCGAGGATGCGGCTGCAACGCTGATCCTCGCTCACGGGGCGGGCGCGCCGATGGACAACCCATTCATGACGTTCATGGCCCGGCACATAGCTGCAGCGGGCATCCGCGTGCTCCGGTTCGAATTTCCGTACATGGCGCGGCGCAGGACGGAAGGAAAGAACAGGGCGCCGGACCGGGAGCCGGTCCTCCTTGAGACCTGGCGAACGGCGTTCGAAGAAGCCGGACCCGGCACCCGGTTCATCGGCGGAAAGTCCGTGGGCGGGCGGATGGCGAGCATGGTGGCTGACGAGCTGGACCCGGCCGGTTTGGTCTGCCTGGGTTACCCATTCCACCCGCCCGGCAACCCGGCGAAAACGCGGACAGCGCATCTGGAATCGCTTCGCACTCCGACGCTTATCGTCCAGGGCACGAGCGACCCGTTCGGTACAAGCGAAGACGTGGCCGGCTACTCCCTGAGCCCGTCGATCACGGTTCATTGGATAGAGGGCGGCAACCACGACCTCGTAGCGCGGGGCACCGGCAAGAACCCAGGTTGGACCGCGATCGCGGAACTCGCCGCCCGGTTCATTCTTGAACGGGCTGGCGCTGGCACTTAACCGCCACGCCACGGCATGGGACACTCTCCGGCATGAACGGTTCCAAGCTTGTCCTGATCATGATTGGCGGGGCGGCCGCACTGGTGCTGGTGTTCCAGGCCATCAACCAGCTGTAGTAAAGTCCGGTTCCACAAAAGGCAAAAGTTACAGACCGTTTACAGAGCAATTGAGGGCCTGGGCGCGGCATTCGTTGACCCTACTCTGACGTGGTTCCTACACTGCCGATTGATGAGGAGATACATCATGGAGCGAACTCGTATTCGGCGACTGGCGCTAGCAACCGTGCTCGGAGCCCTGACCCTTATCCCGGCCGTCGGCGTCAACGCCGGCAGCGTCCCGGGCAGCCGGCAGGAGATGGAGACCGGAAGAGGATTCGACCATGTCGCTGTCCTCCCCGCCCTGCTCCCGAACAGCAAGGAAAAC
>CAZKZR010000332.1:0-4245 GCA_964557245.1 uncultured Anaerolineaceae bacterium
AGGGCGTGATCGCCAAACGGGACGATTCGCTGTACGAGCTGAGGCGGTCTCGCGCCTGGTTGAAGATGAAATGCGAGGCCTCGCAGGAGCTGGTGGTTGGCGGTTTCACAGCACCCCGCGGTTCGCGCGTGGGACTGGGCGCTCTGCTCGTCGGCTACTTCGAGGGGGAAGATTTCTGTTTCGCTGGACGCGTCGGCACGGGCTTCACATCGAGCCTTCTGCTTGAGTTGAGGAGCCGGTTGGATTCGCTGGAGGTCGCCCACCCGCCGTTCACTCGGGCGACGAACCTCCCCCGCGATGCGCACTGGGTGCGGCCGGAGGTAGTGGTGCAGGTAGCGTTCCTGGAATGGACCTCGCACGGAAAGATGCGCCACCCCCGGCTGCTCGGGGTTCGCCCCGATAAGGCGCCGGCGGATGTGGTCCGGGAGCGACCGTGATCACGCGTCCGGAGAAAGTGCTCTTCCCGGGGGACGAAATCACCAAGGGCGAACTCGCCGCCTACTACGAGGCCGTCGCCCCGCTGATGGTGCCGTTGATTCGCGGACGCCCGGTCACCATGGAGCGATTCCCATCGGGCATCGGCGCCAAAGGCTTCATGCAGAAGAACGTGGCGCGCGGCTTTCCCGCGTGGCTCCAGCGCGTGGAGGTGCCCAAGAAGGACGGGGTGGTCAACTATCCCATCGTCACGGAGACCCGGGATCTGCTCTGGATTGTGAATCAGAACTGCATCACCCCGCACGTCTGGACGTCCCGAGTCCCGGACCTCGAGCAGCCCGACATTTGCGTCTTCGACCTGGATCCATCGACCTCTGACCAGGGAGTCCTGCGAGCGATGACCCTCGCGGTCCGTGACCTGCTCTCGGAGCTTGGCCTCGAAAGCGTGGTGAAGACGTCTGGTTCCAAGGGCTTCCATGTCGTGGTCCCGCTGGACGGCGCGGAGCGTTTCGATCGCGTTGTGGCGTTCGCTCACGGGGCCGCGCAGCTACTTGTCGAACGCCACCCCGAGTACCTGACGTTGGAGTTCATCAAGGCCGACCGCGGCGGCCGAATCTACATGGACATCGGCCGAAACGCGCCGGGGGCAACGGTCGCCGCGCCCTACGCCGTGCGCCCACTGCCGGCGGCTCCGGTTTCCGCACCCTGCACCTGGGAAGAGATAGAACGCGGCACAGTCGAGCCGCGTTCCTTCACGCTGCGGACCATGGCGGAGCGGATCGCGACCGTGGGCGACCTCTGGGCCGAACTGCCGGGCCAGTCCCTCGATGGAGCCATCAGCCAGCTGGAGCAGATGGGCGCGAAGCTGGAGGTCCCGGTCATCAGGCGGTTCGGGAGCAACCCGCGCGGGGCCAACCGTTCCCGGGGAGCCTCAGACAGCGGGTGAGCGCTTTGGTACGGGGCACGCGGGCGGGCCGAAACGCCTACCTCGCTGCGAACCCCGTTGCCCGCAGCCACTCGCCGGTGCGGCGAGCTCCCTCTTCGAAGGGGATGGGGTCATAGCCGAGGATGCGTTCTGCTTTGGCGATGGGGAACTGGTACTCGCAGCGCTGCAGCGCAAAGAGCGACTCATCGATGTCCACGCCCGAAGACTGTGCGTACCGTGCTGAGTAGTCCGTGCGCCAGCCGCTGCGCACCGACTTGAGCGTGCCTTTTACGCGCGGACTGAGGTTCTTGCGGATGCGGACCATCGGACGCGTCTTCGCCAGCGCTCGAAGCATGCCGGACTCGCCCGCGCCGAAGCCCGGTCCGAAGTCAGCGGAACACACCTGCTGGACGTTCTCGAACGGCACGCCGATTGCCTCGCTGATGGAGCGGTAGAGGTCCGCCCACGTGACCGTCTCACGATCGGATACGGCGAACGTCTGGGTCCGGGCTGCGGGTGTGATGGCCGAAAGCCAGATGGCCTGGACCAGGTTGTCTACGTGAACGGCATTGCAGATCCCGCGTCCCCCATCGACGAGGAAGGCCGTCCCGCTGAGCAGTTTCACCGCGGGCCAGGCGCTGAATGCAGCCGAGCGCGGACCAACCACGATCGTCGGACGGAGGATGACGACATCGGAGCCGTCCTTACGGGCCTGGTGCAGACGCGTTTCGGCAACCGCCTTGCTGCGGTTGTAGCCGCGAGGCTGACCGGTGCGCGGGGCGGTCTCATCGTCGTCGCCCGGCTGCGGAGAGTAGCCGTACACCATGCCGCTGCTGAGGTAGACGATTCGCCGGACGCCTGCGCGGCGCGCCGCTGCGACGGCAATCGCCGGTGACCGTTCGATGGTCGCCTCGTCGCCGACGATGGCGTGCACGATGACATCACATCCTTCGAACGCGACAGCGAGGGCCGCTTCGTCCAGCGCGTCCGCGAACCGGCAGGGAACACCGAGGTGCGCGAGGCGCGTGGCTGCGGAGTGGCTGCGCACAATCGGCACCGGCTCGGCCTCTCCAGTCAGGGCGAGCCACTCGGTGAGTCGCTGTCCGACGAATCCCGCCGCGCCGACGATTCCGATTTTCACGATGCTTCCGCCATCCGGCCGGCGGACAACTCCCTCTCGGAAAGCCAGGGGCTGTGGGGGAAGATCGACCGCGAGGCGTAACACTGCTCCATCAGCCGGACGCCTTCGAGCGCCTCGGTTGGCGGGCTAAGGAGTTCGGTGCCTTCGGAGGCGGCCCGGCAGATGTCCCGCATCTGGTCGGTGAAGTACACCATCATCGAATCGTCGAGGTGAGGCCCGGCACCGGGTGGCCGCCACATTGGGACCGCAGGCCCCGGCGCCCCCAGCCGCACGGTGGCGGGGAAGGTCATGCCGTTCCAGCCCCAGGTGAACGCCGTCGCGTCGTCGCAGGTATAGGCTACCCAGCCTTTTTCGCAGTGAATGACGTGCCGCCCGGCGAGGGCCGTGTCGCGGCTGAGGTGGACGTCTCCTGTAGCGCCGCTACGGGTGGAGAGTCGCAGGTGGCAGTTGGCCTCCAACTCGCTGAGCGCGTCGTCGGAGTAGGACACGAGTTCGAGCGGACCGAGCCACGAGCGCAGCAGGTCAAGCGTGTGTGGCCCGGTGTCGGCCAGCACTCCGGCGTGCGCCGCTTCCGCCAGCGGCCAGTTGAATACCGAACCTTCCAGCGCGCTGAACGAGCGGATCGGTCCCAGGATTCCGCTCTGCAGCAACTCACCGATCGCCTGGACTGAGGGGTAAAAGCGCCGAAACAGGCCCACGCTCAACTTTCGCCCCTGGCGGTTGGCCTCCTCGATCATCGTTTCGCATTCAGCGGTGGTCATTGCGAACGGTTTCTCGCAGAGGACGTGGCAGCCGTTTCGGAGGCACAACACCGTCTGTTCGCCATGATATTTCGGCGGAGAGGCCACGATGGCGAGATCGAACGGTGTGGATCCGCCGGCGAAGGCGTCGGGCAGGTTCGCGAACCGTGCCGCGGCTGGGAACGCCGCGCCCAGTACGCCGAGCCGCTTCGCATTCGGATCGACAAGCGCGCTCACAGAGAGCGTTCCGTCTGATTGGAGGTGCTGCAGCGGCCCCCGGTACATCACTTCCGAAACGGCGCCGCAACCCACCAATACGACGCGCAGGGGCTTTCCGGCACGGCTTTGTTCAACGTTCATTGCGCTCAGGCTCGCAGCTAGCGGTTTAGCCCGGATTGAACATTCATCACGAAAGGGGTCAGACAGGCCACCCGAAGCGGGTAACCGCCCCGTAAGGTTCGTGGCTTGGGGCGCCGCCGCATCTGACATCCCATCGACGTTGAATTCACCCTCCTGAGCGACTTTAATGGCAACTCAACAGGGTGGGGAGAACCTCCAACGATGAACGAGCCTGTCTGCCTGCTGTGCTCCCGCAAGATCAAGGAAACCGATGAGGTCGCCGTCATGGCGAACGTCCTCATGGCTCATAGCCGATGCGCACGGGGAGGCCGGTAATGACCGAGAACGATCAGAACCGGCGGTGGTTGCTGAGTAGCACGGTGAGCCAGGGGCCGGCCGTAGATGCCGACACCGAGACCCTGATGTACTACAAAGCTCAGCTCGAAGCCGAGCTGCAAGAAGTTACGCGCCGGCTCGCCTCGCTGGGAGTTCGCCGGGAGCCTGTGCCAGCGCGATAAAGTCCGACACCATGCGCCCGCCGCGCCCCGGCGCATCGGGCAATGTGCGCAGACGGTGGCGGTTTAACGCGAACCGCGCCGTGCCCACAAACTGGGGCTGGAGCGAAACTCCGACGCCGGTGTGCGTGCGGATCGAGCGGCTTCCCA
>CAZKZR010000333.1:0-4228 GCA_964557245.1 uncultured Anaerolineaceae bacterium
CGGGCATCCCGGAACCAACGGCCCGCGATGCCGACTGACAGTCGCTGCTAGCCTCAAAATCGAGGTCTGTGCGTGGCGACGGATGCTTCGGAACGAGGTTGGCTTGCCTGGCGGCGGCCGTGGCGCATCGCAATCAAGACGGCACTCACGGTGGTTGCGGCCGTTGTGGTGTTTCATGCCGCGGGCGGCTGGTATTTCTCGTCCCAAATCGACAACCGGGCACTTTCGGGGCAAGCGCGGCGCGACTCGATGGAGCCTTCGTACAAGGCCGAAGTCCTGGCTGTTGGCGACGGCGCTGTGACGCTGCACCAAGCCGACGAAGCTCGCGTAACGCGAGAGGGAACGTTCGGACTGACCTGGGACGGCGGCTGGGGAACGGTCGGAGCCATTCTCGAAAGTCGGCCAGGTGACACCGTTGTGCGGCAATTCGAGTATCGGGCCGGCGCCCCACTATCCGCGGGGACCAGAGCATCCCTTACATCGCTCGTGTACGAAGGCGACCCGCTCAGCGGCCGAGGCATCCCCTTCGAAGATGTGACCTTCAGGGGCGAACTCGGCGATTACCCGGCGTGGTACATCGCCGGAAGTCGCGGCACATGGTTCATCTTTGTCCACGGGAACGGCATGCGGCGCGAGGACAGCCTGCGCATTCTCCCGGCCGTAGTATCGGCGGGTTATCCGGTGCTCGTGCCCTCCTATCGGAATGACCCGGGCGCTCCGGAGGACCCCGGCGGACGGCTGACTTACGGCAAGAAGGAATGGCGAGACCTCGAGGCGGCCGTGCGGTATGCGCTGGATCACGGGGCCCAATCAGTCGTGATCGAAGGCGTCAGCATGGGCGGCGCTGTGACTGCGGCGTTCCTGCTGGAGTCTCCGCTGGCTGCGGTGGTTTCTGGCGTCGTCCTCGAATCGCCGTTGCTCGATTTCCGCGCGGCGTTGGAATACCGGGCCGGCGACGAACAGTTGCCGCTGATCGGGCTTCCGCTTCCCGGCAGCCTGGTTCGCGCCGCGGAGTGGTTCGCGGAGCGGCGATTCAACGTTGACTGGAGCTACACGGACTACCTTTCGCGGATCGACAAACTTTCGGCGCCAATCCTGCTGGTCCACGGGAGCGAAGACGATGACGTGCCGTTGGCAACGAGCCGTACGCTGGCCAAGCGCAGGCCGGACCTCGTACGGGAGTTCTGGATTGTGCCTGGCGCAGGCCATGTCGAAGGGTGGAATGTGAACCAGGCGGAGTATGAAGGAAAGGTCAAAGCGTTCCTGGATTCCGTGAGTGACTGACGCCGCCCGAACGTGTGTGACGGCTCTCACCTCCCAGCGCCTACCTCCATGGGTTCTACAGACTTTCTCCAAGTTTCAGGGGTGTGCCGCACTCGATGGTGGATGTGGGCGCTGATGCCTGCTGGCTCGCGCTCGAATTCTGAACTTCGAGGACGCTCACATGTCTCACTCAAATGGCCGGCTGGCGCACAGGCGCAGCGGCGTTCCGTTCATCCTGGCGGCGGGGCTGACCGCGGTTGCGCTCGCAACGGCACTCGGGATTACCCACCAGGCCGACGCTCAGGAGCTGGCCGCCGGCAAGGTCAAGACCAAGCTCGATGGCTCCACGCTTGTGGTGCAGGGGAGCAGCAGCAATGACGTCATCACGCTGCGGCTGAAGGCGGGCGACCCGTACAAGCTGGTAGTCGAAGTGCCGAGCAACCCGGCCTCGACGCAGGAGTTCGACCGTTCCAGTTTCGACGCCATCAAAGTGCAGGCCGGACCGGGCGATGACACGGTCAAGGTTGATGAGACGAATGGCGTTTTCAGCGACACGGAAGCTGTGACTTTCGAGGGCGGCGCCGGGAATGACACGCTGCTGGGCGGGACGGGCGGAGAGACGCTCACGCCGGGCCCGGGCGAGGACTTCGTCTATGGTTTCGGGGGCGCCGACCGGATCATATGGGCGGGGACCGACGGCAATGACTTTATTGAAGGCGGCGATGGCGCCGACACGCTCGAAGCCAACGGCACGGGCGAAGCCGAGCAGTACGCAGCAACCGCGAACGGCTCTCGGATCCGCTTCGACCGGGTTAGCCCGGCGACGGCGTTCCTGGACATCGCCGGCGTGGAGAACATGGCGGTGAACATGAAGGGCGGGGACGATTCGTTCTCGGCGGTCGGGAACCTGGCGGTGCTCACTGCGTTCACGGTGGATGGCGGATCCGGCGACGACACGCTGCTGGGCAGCAACGGGGCCGATGTCCTCAACGGTGGCGGCGGCAACGACTTCATTGACGGTCAGCAGGGGGCGGACACGCTCATCGGCGGTTCCGGGAACGACACCATCCAGTGGGACCCGGGCGACGGCAGCGATGTCGTTGAAGGGCAGGACGGCGCGGATACGCTGCAGTTCAACGGCGCGAACATCGGAGAGATCTTCGACGTTTCAGCGAACGGCGGGCGCGTCCGATTCACGCGCAACATCGGAGCGATCGTCATGGACGTGGCGGGCGTGGAGTCGCTCAACGTCAGGATGCTGGGAGGCGCGGACCTTCTGACAGTAAACAACCTGGCGGGCACGGGCATGAAGAAGGTGAACGCCGACATGGCGGGATTCGACGGGAACGGCGACGCCGCGGCTGATTCCGTGGTGGTGAACGGCACGGACGGGCCCGACAAGTTCAAGATGGCATCGGACGATGCGAGCGCGACGGTCACTTTTGCACCGACAACGGTCACGGTCACGGGAGCCGACACGGGCGGGGACAAGTTCACCGCCGCCGGCCTCGGGGGCGACGACAGCTTCGACACCAACCAGATGGGCGCCTATCAGATCCAGGCAATCGCCGACGGTGGCGAAGGCAGCGAGAAGGTGGTGATCAACGGCAGCGATGCCGACGAGCAGTTCACGGCCACCGCGAACGGCCCGAGCGCACGCTTCGACCGGCTGAGCCCGACGGCGATGCACTTCGATGTGATGAACGTCGAGAGCGTGGTGGTGAAGATGGGCGCGGGCAATGACTCGTTCTCAGCCGTGGGAAACCTGGCGGTGCTGACCGCGCTGACGGTGGAAGGCGGACTCGGCAACGACACGCTGCTGGGCAGCAACGGCGCGGACGTGCTGAACGGTGGCGCCGGCAACGACTTCATCGACGGCCAACAGGGCACGGACACCATCTTGATGGGCGGCGATGACGACACGTTCCAGTGGGACCCGGGCGACGGCAACGACGTAGTCGAGGGCCAGGGCGGCGACGACACCATGGTGTTCAACGGTTCGAACATCGGCGAGATCATGGACATCTCGGCGAATGGCGGCCGGGTGACGTTCACGCGGAACATCGCGGGCATCGTGATGGACC
Organism: uncultured Anaerolineaceae bacterium; assembly: GCA_964557245.1. Taxonomy (GTDB): domain Bacteria; phylum Chloroflexota; class Dehalococcoidia; order Tepidiformales; family Tepidiformaceae; genus Amarobacter. The sequence continues at coordinate 3,348 of CAZKZR010000333.1, forward strand.
TGAACAGCATCGAGACGGTGCGGGTCAATACGTTCGGGGGCGCTGATTCCGTCACCGTGAATCCGCTGGGCGGCACCGGGCTGCGCAACGTGAAGGTGAACCTCGCTCAATTCGACGGCAACGGCGACAGCGCGGGGGACACCCTGGTGGTGAACGCCACTGACCGCGCCGAATCGATCATCGTTACCGGCACCCAGGGAAGCGCGACGGTGAACGGAACGTACGCCCAGGTGGAAGTGAGCGGCGGCGAGCCGGCCTTCGACCGCCTGGTCATCAATGCGTTCGGCGGCGACGACATCGTGAACGGGACGGGCTCGGATGCGACGAGCATTCCGCTCACCATCGACGGCGGCGAAGGCGACGATGCCCTGTACGGCGGCGGCGGCAACGACACGATCTTCGGCGGGAATGGCGACGATGTCCTCGTCGGCGGGCCCGGCCAAGACGTTCTCGACGGGGGACCGGGCGACAACGTCGTCATCCAGGACTAACGCGGCGGAGCAGCAGGGGACCCACGGCCGGGAGGACGTCCGAGACGTCCCCCGGCCGCTCTGCGAGCAAAGATTGGGGCGGGGACGCGGCCTGGTTAGCGCGCGCCCGCCTTCATCGGCGTTTTCCCGAGCGGGTCCTGGCCGGCTGCGTAGGCGGACTTGAGTTCCTTCTTACGGGATGCCATGGCCTGACCGAGTTCGGACAGCCGGTCTTTGCCGAGCACCTTGGCTTTCGGCAGCATTTCCTTCTCTTCTTCCTCGATGTGATGCCGGACGTTCTCGGCGAGCACGGTGAACTTCGCTTCGAAGTGCTCATGGTCATCAGGCATGCCGTCCAGCTCGGCGATGAGCATGTGGGCGACGTGGTGCTCTTCTTCGGCTTCGAGGTAG
>CAZKZR010000334.1:0-4218 GCA_964557245.1 uncultured Anaerolineaceae bacterium
CCTGCGCGCCAACAAGAACCAGATCCGTGAAGCGGTGCAGGTGGCCTTCAACGTCCGCGTGCAGGAAGTCAACACGATGGTGATGAAGGGCAAGCCCAAGCGCTTCGGCCGCAAGATCACCAACCGCCCTGACTGGAAGAAGGCCATTGTGACCCTCGTCCCGGGCGACAAGATCGAACTCTTCGAGGGGATCTAGGCCATGCCGATTAAGCAGTACAAGCCAACATCCCCGGGTCGCCGCAACGCCAGCTCCCAGACTTACGGGGAGATCACCAAGAAGAAGCCGGAGAAGAAGCTCACCGAGTCGCTTCGCGGCAAGAGCGGCGGGCGCAACAACCAGGGCCGGATCACCGTCCGCTCCCGCGGCGGCGGAAGCCGGCGGCTCTACCGCATCATCGATTGGAAGCGGAACAAGCCCGGCGTGCCCGGCAAGGTCGTTTCCATTGAGTACGACCCGAACCGCACGGCGCGCATCGCGTTGATCCAGTACGCCGACGGCGAGAAGCGCTACATCCTGGCGCCCAACGGCCTGGCGGTTGGCGCGGTGATTAACAGCGGCCCCGGCGCCGACGTTCGCGTCGGCAATTCGCTGCCGCTCGCTTCGATGCCGACCGGTACACAGGTCCACAATATCGAGCTTACACCCGGCCGCGGCGGACAGATGGTCCGCAGCGCCGGCGTCAGCGCCCAGCTGATGGCGAAGGAAGGCGATTACGCCCTTCTCCGTCTGCCCAGCGGTGAAATGCGGCGCGTCCGCATCGAATGCTGCGCAACCATCGGCCAGGTCAGCAACGTGGAGCACTCGCTCGTGAAACTGGGCAAGGCGGGCCGTACGCGGCACCGTGGACGGCGGCCCGAGGTTCGCGGCGCGGTGATGAACCCGCGCGACCATCCGCACGGTGGTGGCGAAGGCCGCGCACCGGTCGGTATGCCCGGCCCGAAGACCCCGTGGGGCAAGCCGACTCTCGGCTACCGCACCCGCAACAACAAGCGCACGGACAAGCTCATCGTCCGCCGCCGGACCTAGGAGTAGGACATGTCACGCTCTATCAAGAAGGGCCCGTACATCCATCCTTCGCTCGAGAAGAAGGTCATGGCGATGCGTGGCGCGAGCAACCGATCGGTTATCAAGACCTGGTCGCGCGCTTCCACCATCCTCCCCGAGATGATCGGCCTCACCATCGCCGTTCACGACGGACGGCGCCATGTGCCGGTGTTCTGCACTGAGAACATGGTCGGCCACAAGCTTGGCGAATTCGCGCTCACCCGCACCTTCCGCGGCCACGTGGCGAAGAGCGACAAGCAGAGCAAGGTGAGGCGCTAACCGTGGAAGTTCGTGCCAGCTGCCAGAACATGGGCGCGTCTCCGCGCAAGGTTCGCCTCATCCTCGATCGCCTGACCGGCCTCTCCGTCGACCAGGCGCTCGCGCTGCTCCGCTACGTGCAGTCGCCCCACGCCCGGACCGTTTCGAAGGTTGTGCTCTCGGCCGCTTCCAACGCCGAAAACAACTTCGATCTCGATGTGGACGCGATGGTCATCAAGCGCGCGTACGCCGACGACGGCCCCACGCAGAGGCGGTTCCGCCCGCGCTCGCGCGGCCGCGTCAGCCCGATTCTGAAGCGGTCCAGCCACATCACCATCGTTCTCGACGAGCGGGGGGCCTAAATGGGACAAAAAGTACATCCGCACGGCTTCCGGCTGGGCTACATCTATGAATGGGAATCCAAGTGGTTCGCCGAGAAGGACTACACCCTCCGGCTCCACCAGGACTTGGACCTGCGTGCTTTCGTGCTCCAGGAACTCCCGGACGCTTCGATCAGCCGCGTGGAGATCGACCGAAACGCGAACCTCGTGACGGTCACGATCCACACCGCCAAGCCGGGCATCGTCATCGGCCGCGGCGGCGCCAAGGTCGAAGAACTGCGCAATTCGCTGGAGCGCTTCACTGGCGGACGAGTCCGCGTGAACATCCAGGAGATTCGCACTCCGGAACTCGATGCCTACCTGGTCGCGCGTTCCGTTGCTGACCAGCTCGAGCGCCGCGTGGCCTTCCGCCGCGCGATCAAGCAGTCAGTCCAGCGGACCATGCAGCGCGGCGCCCAGGGTTGCCGCGTCGCCATCGCCGGCCGCCTCGGCGGTTCGGAAATGTCCCGCCGCGAAGACGAAACGCAGGGCCGCGTGCCCCGCCACACCCTTCGCGCCGACATCGATTACGGATTGGCCGAGGCCCACACCACCTTCGGCCGCATCGGCGTGAAGGTCTGGATCTACAAGGGCGAAATCATCCCCGAGCGCGGGCTCCCGGCGATCGAAGTCGAGATTCCCGAGCCGGTCGTTGCCGCTCCCGCGCCGCGCGTCGATCCGGATGCCCCGGCGCACACCGCTATTTCGATGGAGCAGCAGGCTGCTGCCCGCACAGACGAGGGGGCAAGCTAAATGCTTCAACCTCGACGCGTTAAGCACCGCAAGCAGCACCGCGGCCGCCGCCAGGGCGTCGCGGGCACCGGCAACTACATCGCCTTTGGTGAATTCGGCCTGCAGGCGCAGGGTGCGGCGTGGATCGATTCCCGCCACATCGAAAGCGCCCGCCGCGCCATGACCCACGAAATGAAGCGCGGTGGCAAGGTCTGGATCCGCATCTTCCCGGACAAGCCGGTGACGGCGAAGCCCGCCGAAACGCGCATGGGCTCCGGCAAGGGCGCCCCTGACCGCTGGGTCGCCGTCGTCAAGCCTGACCGGATCATGTTCGAAATCGCCGGCGTGCCGGAAGAGGTGGCGCGCGAAGCGTTGCGCCTCGCCGCCCACAAGCTGCCCATCCCAACCAAGATCGTGCAGCGAGAGGAGGCCGTCATCTAATGGCACGCCAGACCGCGGAAGACCTCCGCAAACTCGACGGTTCCAAGCTCGATCACGAGATCAACGAAGCCTACCGGGCGCTCTTCACGCTCCGGTTTCAGCACGCCAGCCGCCAGCTGACGAACTACCGCGAGTTGCGCAACGCGAAACGCAAGATTGCCCGCCTCCGGACGATCAAGCGCGAGCGCCAACTCGAAGCCATCCTGGGTGAGGAGTAGTCATGGGTACCCAACGAGTCATCCAGGGCACCGTGGTCTCGGACAAAATGCAGAAGACCGTCGTCGTTTCGGTCGAACGCAAGAAGAAGCACCGGCTGTACCACAAGGTCGTTACCGTCACCGAGCGCTACAAGGCGCACGATGACAACGATAGCTGCAAGCTCGGCGACATCGTGCGCATCGAAGAGTGCCGCCCCATGTCCCGCGATAAGCGCTGGCGCGTCATCGAAGTGCTGACCCGCGGCGATGTCGCGGATGTGGCACCGGAAACCATCGGCCGCGACATCGAAAAGGAAACGCAGATTGCACCGAAGGCGGAGGTGCAGGCGTGATCCAGCAAGAGACCAGGCTGAAGGTGGCTGACAACTCCGGCGCGCGCTCGCTGCTCTGCATCCGCGTGCTCGGTGGCAGCCGCCGGCGCTATGCCCGCCCCGGCGACATCATCGTCGCAAGCGTGAAAGTGGCCCAGCCGAATTCCAACGTGAAGAAGGGTGACGTGGTCAAGGCCGTCGTCGTCCGCGTCACCAAGGAATACGGCCGCCCGGACGGCTCGTACATCCGCTTCGATGAGAACGCGGCTGTGCTGTTGGCCAATGACGGCGAAAACCCGCGCGGCACCCGCATCTTCGGGCCGGTCGCCCGCGAACTGCGCGACCGCAACTTCATGAAGATCGTTTCGCTCGCGCCGGAGGTGCTGTAGTGCCCGCGAGAATCAAGCGCGGCGACAAAGTGGTTGTGCTTTCCGGCAAGGACCGGGGAAAGCGCGGCACTGTGCGCGCCATTGATAACAAGGACAACCGCGTACTGGTTGAAGGCGTGAACATCATCAAGCGCCACCAGCGCGCCCGGCAGCAAGGCCAGGCGTCCCAGATCATCGAACGCGAAGCGCCGATCCACATGAGCAAGGTCATGTTGATCGACCCGAACAACGACCAGCCCACCCGTGTCGGTTTCCGCCGCCGCGAAGATGGCACGATGGTCCGCGTTGGCAAGCGCAGCGGGGAGGACATCGAGTAATGCCGCCGCGATTGAAGGAACGCTACCAGAAGGAAGTCAGCGGAGCGCTGAAAGAGCAGTACCAGTACGGCAACGTGATGCAGATCCCGCGCATCACCAAGATCAACGTGAACATCGGCCTCGGCGA
>CAZKZR010000335.1:0-4195 GCA_964557245.1 uncultured Anaerolineaceae bacterium
ACCGGTGTAGCGGAGGCCGATCCGCTGGCATTTCAGGGAAGGGGCGTCGCGCCCCTTATCGACTGGACGGCGGTCGAATCCTGGGATCGGTACCTGGAAGAACGCCAGTCGCCGCCGGGGGTTGATTCGGTCGGCACGGTCATGCGGAAGCAACGGCGGCTTGAACGTGAGCTGGGCCGACACGGCTGGTCCTCATGGACGAGCGCGCCAATGTGTTCGAGCAGTTGATCCGGTGGAAGTCCGCTCAGTACCGGCGCACCGGGGCCATCGACCGGCTTTCGGTGAAGCAGAACGTCGATTTTTACCGGGAGCTGCGGCGGACAGGTTTCTTCGTCACCACCAGTTTCTGGGCGGGCGAGCATCTGCTTGGAGGAAAGATCGGCGTCCGCATGGGTGGCCGTCACATCTCCCGTCTCACGGTGTACAACACCGAGTTCGCGCATCTCTCAGCAGGTTCCGTGATGGAGTTGGAGACGGTTCGGGCCAGCTTCGAAGCTGGCGATTCGGAGTTCGACTTCCTCATGGGGCGGGAGGCATACAAATTCACCTATGCCACGCACATGCGCGTTATCGGCGACCTTGGCGTCGAGCCACGAATCGAGTCGGCGGTGCGGACCATCAGAGGCCGTCTCGGGCGCAGCGTGGCAGGCAAACCGGGATACTCTCTGTATCGCGGGGTCGCCCGCTGGGCTACCGGAGTTGCCGGACGGGTGAAGCGGGGGTAAGAAGCGGTGTGGCAACTCTTTCGCGGCCAGATTTCGGGGCGGTTTCCCCGGCGCCGCCGCCTGTGTTTAGCGAGGACGGGTTTCTCGAGGCGATCCGCGCGGTCTATCGGCGGGGTTCTCGCACGGCCTTTGTCGAATGTGAGGGCGCGGTCTACCGGACCCTGCTCCGCGACGGCCGTTCGGCCCTCAACGGCCTATGGGAGTTTCCGTTGTACCTCGAACCGGTTGCGCCACCGGCGAGTGCGGCGCGCCGGGTGCCCTACATGGATTCGGTTTGCCTCATGACGCTCCCGGTTGGGGCGAAAGCGCCGCCGGGCCTGACGCCGGCCCCGTTCACGGATTGGCGCGGGTTCTGCACCTGGGAGAGCTACCTGGCATCGCGTTCCCCGGCACAGGGGAGCGATGGGTTCGACACCCTGGCGCGAAAGCGGCGGAAGCTGGAACGCGAACTCGGGCCGGTTGAGGTTTGCATGGATGATGCGTCAGATGCTGTGCTGGAGACGCTGATTGGCTGGAAGTCTGCCCAGTACCGTCGAACGGGGCTGCCGGACAAGTTCGCCAGGCCGCGAAACCGCGACTTCCTCGATGAGCTGCGGCGCCGTGGCCTTCTGAGTGTTTCGACGTTGCGTGTCGGCGGACGACTCCTCGCGGGGGCGCTCGGACACCGGACGGGCGGCCGGTATCTGTCCCGATTGCCGGCGTACGACTCTGCGTTTGCTCGGTATTCGCCAGGCTCTCTGCTCCATTTTGAGAACGTGAAAGCCAGCTACGAGCGTGGCGACAGCGAGTTCAACGCCCTGATCGGTGGGGAAGCGTACAAGTTCACCTACGCGACTCACGTTCGCTGGATTGGCGCCGTGGGAAGGGAGCCACTCCGGGACATGGTCGTTCGCCGAGCCCGCAACGGCGCGGGTATGACGATCCGCAGGTCAGGTCTCGATCCCCGACTTCACCTCCGACTGAAGCGGGCCAGGCGGCCGAATGGTTGACCCCGGGACTCGTCCGGCCGACCGCCCGCCGGCAGTTCTTCTGCCTGCCGGTGTCGCTCCGGCCAGGTCGCTCGTTGTCCACGGTATCCCGGTCATCGGGGTGACGCAGGATCCGAAGTGGCTCACACCGACGGCGCGTGGAGTCTCGGAGGTAAGGCGTGCTCCGTCGGAATGGGATTCTTCGATGGACCGATGGTTCTCGAAGCAGCGGTTCCCAGCGGGAGCGGCAATCATCCCGGGGAACGACGACGCGGCATGGTGGCTGGCGCATTTTTCCGGTTCGGAAGACGGGGTATCCCTTGCGACTCCCGGGGCAACAGCCATCGGGCAACTCCTGGTCAAGCGCCGCCTGTACGAGCTCTGCCTGGCGCATGACGTACCCGCCCCTCGGACGTGGATGGTGGAGCCGGGTTCGGCCCTCCCCCAGCCCTCCTTTCCTGTGGTCATCAAGCCGCAAATGCGTGTCGGGCTGCAGCACTGGACCCGGGGAAGGCTGATTCGCAACGCGAAGGAACTGGCCGAGGGCGTCGAGTGGTTTCACCAGTCCGTGAGCTACCGGCCCGAGGTGGTGGCCGCGGACGCAACGGTAGGTCTCCCGCTGGTACAGGAGTTCGTGCAGCGGCCGGGGAACCGCGTGTATCACCTGGTCGGCTATCGGAGCCGCGCGGGCGAATCGGTGTTCGCGGCGCACTGGAAGGTCCTGCAGTACCCGCTCAGGTTCGGCAGCGGGCTGTGCTTCGAATCCTGCGACGTGGACGAAGCGCTGGCGGAGCGCCTGGATGCGTTGCTAGCTGCAGCTGGTTTCCACGGGATCTTTGAAGCCGAGTGCCTCGAAGAAGATGGCCGGCTCTCGCTCATCGACCTCAACCCGCGGATCTACAACGGCATCTCGCTGGAGACCCGCCGAGGCTATGACCTGTGCTGGTACCTCTACCTGGATACGGTCGGCGCGGAGGCAGAACTGTCCGCCGAACTGGCGCGCGCGCGGGCGTTGCAGGCTCCCCCGATGGCATGGCGAGACTCGATCCGGTTCTGGACGATGCTGGCCGGCCAAACCTTGAGTGGCGGACTGAGCGTCGCTGAGACGCGGGCGTGGGTTCGGTGGTCTCGCAGCCAGAGCCCGACCCTCGTCGATCCGCATTTCGTCAAAGGCGACCTGCGAGCGGGGATGCAGACATTACTGCAGCACCTGGCTGGCGCGGCTCTCGACCCTCGTGCGTTTCTTGGGACCTACTTCAGGCGCGGGTTGGACCGGTAGCCTGGCGGAGGGCCGTCCTGCTCGGCGTCTGCCTCGTCCGTGGCCGGGTCGTCCTGGAGTGCGGAACGCCGACGGCGTTTGCGCGGCAGCGCCGTGACCGACGGATCCACCAGCGAGAGCAACGCCGCCGGCAGTTCTGCGGCCGGGCCACCATCTGCCGCGTGCGGGAGGGCCACGCCAGAGCCACGCCATCGGAGCACCGCGAGAACGATGGCCGCGGCAGCGCGTTCCATCAGGGCGGGCCGGCGTGCTTCTGGGGCAATCGGCGCGGCAGGGGCAGTTACGAGCTCACGCACCAACTCCAACGCCGTCCGAAGAGCCCGGGCGTCGGGTGGAGCACCCGCGGGCGTCCCAAGAAGCACGCGGACGATCGCGTCCGCCAGAGCCGTTGCGGGAGTTACTGCGCTCAGGGATGGGGCAGCGCCCGGCAGGCCCGATGCGAGCTCGCCGAGGACTCGAGCGAGCCGGGCCACTTCGGCCGGGGCGGTTTCACCAGGTGCGTTGAGTGCGGCCGTCAGAGCGGCGATAAGTTCAGTGGGCGAAGGGAAGGGCCGCAGCACATCCGGAATTCCGGCCTGCCGCGCCCAGTTCGCGGCACGAGCTTCCGTGGAGATGTGTACCTCGTCTTCGGCGGGCGTAACGGCAGGTTGTGCGCGCGCGCCAGACAGCGTGGAGCGCGCGGCAACCCGGGCCAACTCTGAAGCGAGGCTGGCCCTGCGCGCCTGGAGTTCCCGCGCGGCGGCGTCTGCCAGTTCTCCGCGAATATGCATCCTCTCAAAGGCTTCGGCATAAACCCTGGCGCACTGGAGCAGCCGCCACCGGCACGCTACGGAGTTGTCCGTGCTCGAACGGAAGCGCGGGCGCGGGCAAACTTCGCGAAATGCGCAAATCCCTCTTGTTCGCCGTCGTCCTGGGAGTCTCGATCCTGGGACGGCCCGCTACAGCGCAGCATGTCTTTGCCGGCGAAGAACCGGACGTAGTCACCGGGCAGTCTGTGATCGGCGTGGACGAACGGGTGCGAATCACGGACACCACCGAGTTCCCGTTCAGCGCGATCGCCTACCTCGAGCTCGAGGATGAGTTCGGCGACGTAATCGGATCGTGCACCGGCACGTTCATCGGGCCGGATGCGCTGTTGACCGCGGGCCACTGCCTGTGGGACTTCGACGTCGACGATTGGGCAGAGTGGAATATTCGCGTCATCCCCGGGAAAGACGGCGACT
>CAZKZR010000336.1:0-4165 GCA_964557245.1 uncultured Anaerolineaceae bacterium
CAGCCAGGCCGATCGGACCGCGCCCGCGGACGGCGGCATAGGGCACACCTACAAAGCGCACGCCATCGGTCTCCACAGGTCCGCGTTCACCGCGATCTTCAGGTCCGAAAAAACACACGTCGGCCGTGCCGCCCAATCGGGCTTGCACGGCTTCCATCACGGCCAGTGCCGGGATGATATGGCCCCCAGTGCCGCCGCCGGTCAACGCGAGCCTCATCCGTCCGGCCTCCGTTTGACCACCCGGCGCCGCGGTTCGACCGGATGCTTATCCAGGTAGCCACCGCGGTCGGTGCCGAAGCGAGAGATGCTGATGAGCACGCCCATCGCGAGGAGTACCGAGGCGAGAGCGTTCGAACCGAAGCTCAAGAACGGCAACGGCACACCAGTGAGCGGCACCACCCGCGTGATGCCGCCGATGTTGAGCAGCGCCTGGATCGTTATCCAGGTAGTGATGCCGGTGGCGATGAGTTGGCCGAATTCGTCGCGCGCTCGGCGGGCGACCTGGAAGCCACGGAACATCAGCAGCATGTAGAGCGCGATGATCGGGATGGTGGCAATCAGCCCGAGCTCCTCGCCGACGATCGCGAAGACGCCGTCAGTGTGGCTCTCAGGAATGTAAAAGAACTTGGCGCGGCTGGCGCCGAGCCCGAGGCCGTGGAGACCTCCGTTGCCGATGGCGATCAACGCCTGCAGCGTCTGGAAGCCGTTCCCCTGGGGGTCGGATTCGGCACTGAAGAAGGCGGTAAGGCGGTCGGCGCGGTAGCCGGCGGCGGTGGCAAGGAACGCGAGGCAGAGGAATCCCGTGGTGCCGAGCGCCAGCATCTGGGCGAAGGACGCGCCGGCAACCCAGAACATTGTGACGGTGATGACCAGGATGATCAGCGTGGTGCCGAGGTTCGGCTGGAGCATGATGAGAAGGCTGACCGAGCCGATGATCAGCACGAACGGGAGCAGGCCGTGTTCGAAGCTGCGCACTTCATCGCCCTTGGAAGCGAGCCACGCCGCCAGGTAGATGATGACGGCCAGCTTCGCGAATTCGGCCGGTTGGACCGTGAGTTCGCCGATACCGATCCAGCGCTGGGCGCCGCCACCCTGAACGCCAATGACGAGGACGGCAACGAGCAGGACGATTGTGCCGCCCATGATCGGGACGGCGAGCGGGCGCAAGCGCCGGTAGTCGGTCCGCGCCATGATGACCAGCAGTACACCGCCGCCGAGTGCCCATACGACCTGGCGGACGACGAAGTAGTACGGATCGCCGAAGTCGACAAGACCGGTGACGAAGCTCGCGCTGTACACGACAACGAAGCCGATCACCGTGAGCACGGCGGTCAAGGCGACTATCGCGTAGTCAGGGCGGCCGGGAGCCCAGGATCCGGTTTGTTGCGCGGCGGCTATGGCGACACCTCCGGGATGAAGCCGGGCAGCGCCCGGACCAGCTTGCGGAACGCCTCGCCGCGAGCCTCAAAGTTCGGATAGGCGTCGAAGCTCGTGCCGGCAGGCGATAGCAGCACCGCATCCCCGGGACGGGCTCGTTGGGCGGCGGCGGCGACCGCTTCTTCGAGCGTGGACACAAGGACGGTGTCGTTGACGGCTTCCTTCATGGCGGCGTGGAAGAGGCCACCTGATTCGCCGAAACAGACCACGGCGTGACAGCGGACGCGTGCGAGTTCGCGGAGGCCGTCAAGGTCGAGATTCTTATCGCGGCCGCCCATGAGCAGGACAACGGGTTCGGTGAAGGCGCGAAGGCCGGCAATGGCGCGCTCGGGACTGGTGGCGATGCTGTCGTTCACCCAGGTTGCGCCGGCCGCAACGCCGACGACTTCGAGACGGTGGGCGACTCCCTTGAAGGAGCGGATCGCGCCAGCCATGGCGGCCGTGGGGATGCCCGCCTCAGCGGCAATGGCGCAGGCCATGACCACGTTCGAAAGGTTGTGTTCGCCGCGGAGCGGAATCTCGTTCGTAGAGAGCACTGTCAGCGGGCGGCTGGCAGCGCGGACCACGATTTCGCCGTCCTCGACCCAGCAACCTTCGTGCGTAAGTTCTTCCTTGATGGAGGTACGCAGGAGACGGCCCTTGACGGATGCCATGAGCGCTCGGCTGGTGTGGTCGTCGCTGTTCAGAACGGCGGAATCGGCGCGTCCCTGGAAGGCGAGGATGTTCCGCTTCAGGCCCACGTATTCATCCCAGCTGAACTGGTCCAGGTGGTTCGGAGTGATGTTCGTGACGGCGGCGATGTGCGGCGAGCGGTCCGTGTACTGGAGCTGGGTGTGGCTAATCTCAAGGATGACGGTGGTTTGCGGGCGGATTTCCGGGAGGCGCCCGAGCATGGCTTCACCGATGTTGCCGCCGACCACGCTATCGAGGCCCGCTTCGCGGGCCATAGCGCCCACCAGGGCGGTGGTGGTCGATTTTCCGCTCGAGCCTGTAATGCCGATGGTGCGGCCGGGGCAGAGCTGAAGAAACAGCCGCATTTGCGACGTGACCGGAATGCCGAGCTCACGAGCCCGGACCAGTGCGGGGTTGTAGCGCAGGACGCTCTGGGAGACGGCGACGAGGTCGAAGCCGGCCGGATCGAGTAGCGCACGGCCGTTCACAAGCGCTTCGACACCCTGAGGCGCCACAGCGCCGGCCGCTGCGAGGGCCTCATCGCTCCGCGTGTCGCTGATGGTGACCCGGGCTTCGTTGGCGAGCAGCCAGCGGGCGAGGTCGCGGCCTTCAATGCCAAGCGAATAGACAAGCACGCGCTTGCCGCGAACATCGAGGACTGGTGCCTTTAGCGTGCCGTTCGGAGCAGTCATCTAGTCGGGCACCTCCAGCGCGAGCGCGACGCCCGCCATGGCGGCGACGATGGAGATGAGCCAGAAGCGCGTGACGATCTGGGTTTCGGCCCAGCCGCTGAGGTTCAGGTGGTGGTGGAACGGAGCACGCTTGAAGACGCGCTTGCCGCCGGAGAGTTTGAAGTAGCCAATCTGGATGAGATTGCTGCCCATCTCAGCGACGAAGACGATGCCGATCACTGGCAGAAGCAACCATTGGCCAGTCATGAGCGCGATGACCGCCAACGAGGAACCGAGAGCGAGTGCTCCTGTGTCTCCCATGATGACCCGGGCGGGATGAGCGTTGTACCAAAGGAAGCCGAGGGTGGAGCCGGCGATGATGAAGGCGAACGTCGCGACGAATTCCTGCCCCTGGATGAACCCGATAATGCCGTAGGCGATGAAGGCGATGAGCGTGGTCCCACCGGCGAGACCATCGAGACCGTCAGTGACGGCGACAGCGCTGGTGGTGGCGACGATGATACCGGCCGCCAGCGGGATGTAGAGCAAGCCAAGCTCGTAGCTGCCGACGTACGGGATGTTTATCGATTGGACTTCGATGTGGTCGTAGAGGACGACGGCGGCGGCGAGCCCGAAGAGCGCGGTGAAGCCCATCTTAAAGCGCCAGGAGAGACCTTTCTGAGCACGATGTTGCAGCGTGCCCAGGTCATCCACGAAACCAGCAGCCATCGTGATCCCGATCATGCCGAGGGGAAGAAGGATCGACTTGTGGTTCCACCAGTCGACTGCGACGGCGGTCACGAGGAACGTCGGCAGCCAGATGATGAACCCGCCGAAGGTGGGCGTCCCTGCCTTGTGCGCGTGCTCCGGGAGGTACTCGCTGATCTCCTTGCCGATGTTCTGGCTGCGCAGGTAATTGACGATCGGCGTGCCGATCGCGACGGCGATGAAGAACGTGATTGCTCCAGAGAAGAGGGCATGAATCATTCGGGCGCCCCCAGGGTGGCGAGGATGGTCTCAAACGCTTCGCCCCGCGAGGCTTTGACGAGGACCGTGACGGTGGGCCCAAGCAGCGTCGCTACGGCGGCGGCGGCTTCTTCCTTGGATGCGAACCAGCGGACGTCCGGGTGCCCCGCGCTCGTCGCCGCTTCGGCAAGGGCGCGGCATGTTTCGCCTGAGCAGATGAGGACGTCGCAGGAAGTCGCGGCCACTTCGCCGGCTTTGCGGTGCTCCTGCTCTTCGAACTCGCCGAGTTCTGCCATGCGGCCGAGGAGCGCGATGCGCCGACCCTCGAGTCCGGCGAGCATGCGGAGAGCGCCGGTAAGCGACGCCGGGGAGGAGTTGTAGCGGTCGTCAATGAGCGTCGCACCGGACGGGAGTGAGAT
>CAZKZR010000337.1:0-4133 GCA_964557245.1 uncultured Anaerolineaceae bacterium
GTGCGCGCCGGAGGTCCAGATCTTCTGGCCGTTGATGACGAAGTCGTCGCCGTCGCGGACGGCGCGGGTCTGCAGGGAGGCGAGGTCTGAGCCGGAGCCCGGCTCGCTGAAGCCCTGGCCCCAATGAACATCGCCGCTGGCGATCTTGGGGAGGTGTTCTTTCTTCTGGTCTTCGGTGCCGTGCACCATGAGGCAGGGACCAACCATGCTGATGCCCTGACCGCCGCCGCCCGGAGCGCCGGCGTAGCCGCTCTCCTCGCGGAAGATGAGCTGTTCCATGTGGCTGGCGGCGAGGCCGCCGTACTCTTTGGGCCAGGCCATGGTGAGCCAGCCGTTTTGAGCCAGGCGCTTCTCGTATTCGCGTTCGGCTTCGTTCGTGACGTCGTCGCCGGGCCGGGCGGTGCGCGGCGGAGGGGTCCAGTTGTCTTTGATGAATGAGCGGACGCGCTGGCGGAACGACTCTTGTTCCGGGGTGAAAACGAATTCCACGCTCGGCCTCCAGGGAGAGATTGTGTGCGGAGTATGGCAGGGTCGTGCGGGATTCGCCCAGCGGTCAGACTGGCGGGCCGGCCGTCCCGCCAGCTGTGACCCAACCTCTTCCGAACAACCGGGCGACGACCATGGCGGCGACGAACGAGGCGGTCGACGCGTAAATCACCAGCGCGATTGGAGTGCCGGCGTCAGTTCCGCTGGTGACGCCGTGCAGGAGAGAAAGGAGGTAAGCAGGAAAGCTCAGGTAGTGGAGGTTTCGCCAGGAGGCGTAGGGCATTCGGCCCGCCAAAGCGGTGGAACCGAGCACGATGATGCAGAGCCACGTTGCGAGAGAGCCGAACGCTACCTGCAGTGGCCGATAGGAGCTGCTGAAGCCGGTGGCTATATCCAACGGTGAAAAGGCGATCGTTGGGTCAACCAGAAGTCCGGCGACGTGACCAGCAATGAACGACATGCTGAGTGCCGAAGCCATCCGGTGGGTTTCCAGAAGCCAGGTCATCGCCAGCGGACCGGGGCGGTAACGCATGTGGACGGCCATCCCGGTGACAAGTCCTAGCCAGAGCAGCAAATAGGCGGCGAAGCCAGCTGCGCGAAGGCCGTCCCACGAAGCGGTGCCGGTTTCGGCGTCCTGGAACGCGCGGCCGGCCAGGATGCCGACCACGAGCCCGAGGCCGACAACGGCGGAGAGCCTCCAGCTCATTCAGGAGGCCCTCGTGCGTTTGGTGGTGCGAGTGGGGGTTGGCGTCGGATCCGCTTTCGGCGCCACGGACACCGTCGGGGATGGCGGCGTGGGTACCGACTGAGTTGTTGTAGCCGGGATGGCGGGTGTGGGAGTTGAGTTGGCGGGTGTTCGGGGCGGGACGCCGGTTGATGGCGTGCTGGTTGCCTTAATTGAGGTGGGCATTTGGCTCGCTGGGTTGGTCGGGGCGGGGGTTGACGACGGGGCGGGTGCGTCGGTGATGCCCGTGCTTGCGCCCGGATCGAGGGCATCAGCTTGGGTGGGAACCGGAGGATGCGCAGAGGCAAAGCCAGCCCACGCCCCGACGAATCCGAGAACAGACAGCACGGCGACGGTCGCTTTGAGCGCCGCGTGCCGTTCTCTGCTGAAACCGCGTCGAGGTCCCGCCATTGGTGTCACTTGCCTATCTATGGCGCGTCGAGCGCCGAAAGTGCCACGAGAGTAGTCCGGAACTTTGTAAGGATTCGGCAGGAGTCCTTTCAAATTCTGTTTTCATTAGCCGGTGAGCGTCACCTTTGGCCCCAGCAACGCCATACCATGCCAAGAGCCCAATAATGGGCCTCCCGGAGATATCCATGGACGAAGAGGATCAGGTTTCGCAACCGGGACTGTTCCAACGGAGATCGAGCCGCCGTGCGCTTCTGGGCGGGGCAGCTGCGGTAGCCGCAGGCGGGACGGCGGTGGCGGTGGTTGGGCTTGGGACGCGTACCAACGCTGACTCGAGCCCGAACCAAGCAGTGGTGCCGGGGCTTAGCTCGGATGCATCGCCAACGCCGGCGGAGGACCTTTCGCGACCGATCGAAGACCCCAAAGCGAGAGCTGCGCACTTGCTCCGGCGAGCGGGCTGGGGCGGAAGCCAGGCACAAATCGACGAGTTCGCCGGCCTTAGCCGTGAAGCTGCGGCTGACCGGCTGTTGAACTTCGACGCAATCGACAACAGTGCTCTGAATGCCCGCATCGCCGCGGCGCAGTTCAACCTCACCACGCCAGGCCGCGGTTTAGACGGCAAGCGGCCGCCTTTGATCCGCGATATGCAGCGGTGGTGGTTGACGCGCATGTCGTACACGGCTCGCCCGCTGGAGGAGCGGATGGCGTACATCTGGCACGGCCTGCTGACCTCGCAGCTCAGCCAGATTGGGCCGCAGCGGGCGAAGATGATGGTGGCCCAAAACGAACTGTTCCGCTCGCACGCGCTTAGCCGGTACGACGACCTCCTGCAAGCCGTGAGCAAAGACCCCGCGATGATGACGTATCTGAACACGATCGAGTCATCCAAGGACCATCCGAACGAGAACTACCCGCGCGAATTGATGGAGTTGTTCTCCATGGGCGAGGGAAATTACACCGAGTCGGACGTTCGTGAGAGCGCACGGGCGTTTACGGGCTGGCGGCTGACTCCGCCGACTCGGGAGCAGCCGCCGGAAGGGCTCTCGGAGAAGGAGCGCGACGAATGGTTGAACCAGATGTGGGGAAGCTATGAGCCGTCGTTCCGGCTCGCTGCCAATCAACATGACAACAGCTCCAAGACGTTCCTTGGCCAGACGGGCAACTTCGACGGCGTCGATATCGTGCGGATCATCATGGAACAGCCAGCGACGGGCCGGTACATCACGCAGCGGCTTTTCAGTGAACTCGCCTACAGGGACCCGGACCCCGAGACCCTCGACTGGCTCGAAGACGTGTGGAAAAGCTCCAACCACGATGTAAAGGCAGTAGTCCGGGCGATCCTGGTCAGCGACGAATTCTTCTCGATGCGGGCATACCGCTCGCTGGTACGCAGTCCCATCGAATTCATGGTCGGTGCGGTCCGCGGGCTTGAGCTCGAGTCGGACTTCATCCAGGTCGAGCAAACGGCCTCGGGAATGGACCAGCGATTGTTCGAACCTCCGAACGTGGCCGGCTGGCCGGGCGGTGAAGTGTGGCTTTCGAGCGGGACGTTCTTCGGCCGAGTCAACTTCGTCGATTCGTTTTTGCGGAAGGGGAGAGCCGTGGTGGCGATCCCCGCGCTCGCGAATCTGACGAGCGCAGACGAAATGGTCAGCGCCGCCCTTTCCCGCCTGGTGGACGGGAACATCAGCGACGGTTCAAGCGAGGCCATCACGGCCCATGCCGCAAGCATCACCAACCTGCAGGAACGAGCGGCCACGGTGGCATACCTGGTCCTGTGCAGCCCTGAATACCAATTGATCTAGGAGCTCAAAGCCATGCTTTCACGACGAGACTTTGTCAAAGGTGGGGTCGCCCTGGTAAGTATCGGGACAACCGCCCAGTCACTGCTGAAGGGCGCCGTTGCGTTCGCAGCAGAGAACCGCGCTTACACGCTGGACCCGAACAATAAAAAGACGCTCATCATCGTCCAGCTGGCGGGTGGGAACGACGGCATGAACACCGTGGTGCCCGCTTCAGATCCCGTCTACCGCTCCTCGCGCAAGACGATCGGGCTGGCCGAGGATACGGTGCTTCCGCTCGCGGAAGGATTCGGACTGCACCCTGGCCTGGCCGGGCTGAAGGGCCTCTGGGACAACGGCAAGCTGGCCGTTGTTCGTGGAGTGGGCTACCCAAATCAGAACTACAGCCACTTCAAGTCCAGCGCGATCTGGCAGGCCGGCGACCCGGACATGAGGCTCGATAACGGCTGGCTGGGTCGCACGCTTGAGCAACTGGAGAGCCAGGAACACGACCCGTTTCTGGGCTTCAACATCGGCAATTCGACTCCGGACGAGATGCGCACGCCAAAGATTGCGGTGCCATCGGTGCGGGACGAATCAGATTACGGCGTGAAGGTGGGCGGCAGGCTGGCACCGCCGACGGATCCGCGGACAGCGACGATGTTGAAGCTGTACGAACAGTACCCGGCGAACTCGCGCTACGGAGTGTTGCTGGAGACGACCGCAGAGAGCGC
>CAZKZR010000338.1:0-4133 GCA_964557245.1 uncultured Anaerolineaceae bacterium
AGCGACCTTCGAAGCTTGTCGTTCGTGGTTTGCCTCAGGCGGCGCGGGGGTGGGAGGCCAGGCTGCCGCAAGCGGGGCAGACGGGGACACGGGAAGCACGAGTGGTCTGGCCGAAGTTGAATTTCGCCCGGCAGCGGTCGCATTCGAGGCGTTCGAACATCTTGCCTTCGACGAATTTTCGTTCCCAGCGGGGTTTGAGAATGGTGTGCTCGGCCACGGTGTTGCTCCTGTGTGGAATTACGGCAGCGGATGTGCCGGAGCGCATAGGGGATTGTTCACACAGGGAGCGCTAATCCGACTAAAGGCCGAAGGGCAGGGCGTTGCTATACTCTCGCGATGCACCATAACGCACGGCATCTTCTCTCCTCGGCGGACCTTTCGCCGGCCGAGACCACACACCTCCTTGACCTCGCTTTGCGGCTGAAGCGGAACCCTCAGCCCATCCTCGCGAACCGTCAGCTGGCGCTGTTGTTCGAGAAGCCGTCGTTGCGTACCCGTGTGAGCTTCCAGGTGGCGATGCGCCACCTGGGTGGCGAAACCATCTACCTTGCGCCCCAGGAAGTAGGTCTCGGCGAGCGGGAGGCGATTAAGGACGTCTCTCGAGTGCTCGCCCGGTACGTGGACGTTGTCGCGGTACGGACGTTCGGACAGGAGATCGTCGAGGAGTACGCGGAGTTTTCGGGAATCCCCGTCGTCAACGCACTGACGAACGAAGAGCACCCGTGCCAGGCCCTCGCGGACCTGGTGACGTTGCAGGAGAAGGTGGGGAGCCTGAAGGGCTTCTCGATCGCCTATATCGGGGACGGCAACAACGTTGCCACGAGCCTCGTTGTGACGGCGACGGCCCTGGGGATGGATGTCCGCGTGGCTTCGCCGAAGGGTTACGGCCTCCCGGAGGAGGTCATCACTGAATCGATGCACCGCGCAGAGGCAACCGGTGGGAAGCTGACGCTGGTGAACGAGCCGGCCGAGGCTTCGGCTGGAGCGCAGGCGCTCTACACCGATGTCTGGACCTCGATGGGGCAGGAGCGTGAAGCGGAGCGCCGCCGTATCGCCTTCGCTGGGTACCAGCTCAACGGCGAGCTGATGGATGCGGCCGCGAAGGGCGCCTTCGTAATGCACGACCTGCCAGCGCACCGTGGCGAAGAGATCACCGACGACGCGATGGAAAGCGACCAGTCGATCATCTTCGACCAGGCCGAGAATCGCGTGTGGGCGCAAGCGGCTGTTGTCGCGTTCCTGCTCGGGCGCGACGCGGACGTTGCCTGAGCAGGCGGACGGCGGGCGCTAACCCGTCCGTTCCCGCTGGCCGGGGTAGAATGTAAAGGCCCACAGCGGGCGGCTCTTCATGTTCGATACCCAACACGCACGCGAGATCCTGTCCCAGTTCGAATGGACCAGCGCGGTCGATGTCCTGCTCATCGCTGCGGTGATTTACGCCGTGCTCAGGATTCTGAGCGGTACGCGGGCGATGACGCAGCTGCGGGGGGCGCTTGCGCTGGTGCTGGTGTTCGTCGTGCTGGGCCGGCTGTTCGACCTAACGGTGGTCAACTACCTGATTGAGCATTCGGTCACCGCGCTGTTGATCGGCGCGGTGATCGTCTTCCAGCCGGAGTTGCGGCGCGCGTTGGACCGGCTTGGCCGGACGGGGCTGAGCGGCTACTTCGGCGCCGCCAAGTACGACGACGTCATTGAATCGGTAGTGAAAGCCGCCGGTCGGATGTCCGCCGAACGGCACGGCGGCTTGTTTGTGCTGGAACGAGAGACGGGACTGCAGGACGTGATCGATACAGGCATCCCGGTCGACGCCAAGGTCTCGCCGGAGTTGCTGGCCGGGATCTTCTATCCCAACTCGCCGCTGCACGACATGGCGGTGGTGCTGCGGGAGGAGCGCGTGGTTGCCGCCGGTTGCATTCTTCCGCTGGCGAACGACCTTCCGGCGTATGAACGGAACCTCGGGACGCGCCACCGGGCCGCGATCGGGATCACGGAGAACACCGACGCCCTGACGATTGTGGTGAGCGAAGAGACGGGAGATATCAGCGTGGCGCTTCATGGGCGGTTGACGCACGTGCCTGATGAGCGGCGGCTGAAAGCGGTGCTGGAATGGGTCTTGGAACCGGGCGTGGCTACCGCGGGGCGGAACGGGGCGGCGCCGGTATGAGCCGAATGTCGAACAGCCGGCCGTCTTGGCCCAGGGTGGCGTTCGGGATCGCGCGGGGATCGACGGTGAGCCTGTACCAGCACTGGGCAATGGCTCTGTTCAGCCTGATCGCCGCCTTCGCCATCTGGTTTGTCATCCAGGATGTGGAGAACCCGCGCGTGCAATCGTGCTTCCCGGCGGACTGCAGCCGGATCATCCCGGTGGAGGCGGTGAATGCTGACCTCTATATACCGACGCAGACGTTCACCGTGGGGGTTCAGGTGGAGGGGCGGGAGGGAGACATCCGCAATCTCTCGCAGGATGAGTTCACAGCGACCGTGGACATCAAGGGGATCACGCCCGGGGTCCCGCAGGAGCGACAGGTCAAAGTGACGTCGAACCGGGACGGGATCCGGGTGCTTTCGGTCAGCCCTGCGACCGTCTCCATCTCGGTGGAGCCGCTGGTCGAACGGCAGTTCGACGTGTCCGTTAACAGGACGGGACAGTTGCCGGCGGGATTCGTCGAAGCTGACATAAAGATCGAACCGCCGCAGGTTACCGTGCGAGGCCGGGAAGCGGACCTGCAGACGGTTGCCTCGGTGAACCTGGATGTGAACCTCAGCAACCAGCGGGAGGGTTCGACACTGATCGAAGACGAACTGGTCGCGCGAAACATTACGAGCGGCACGGTGGATGTCTCGATAGCACCGAAACGGGCGAAGGTGACGCTGACGATCTCGCAGGACTTCGTGCAGCGGTCAGTGCCGGTAGCGCCGGTGCTCTCGGGTCAGCCCGCGGCGGGCTACCGGATCACCAGCATTAGCGTCGAGCCGTCATCGATCTTCGTTTCGGGGCCGGCGGACCGTATGGCGACGCTTACCCAGCTTTCAACGGAGGCCCTGGCGCTCACGAACGCGACGGGGGAAATTCGGCGCCTCCAGAATATTGACGCGCCGGCGAACCTTTCGTTAGAGCGGCGGACGGTCACCGTCATCGTGCAAGTGAAGCCAATCGATTGCGCGGCGGGGGCTACGGGAACCGCTTGCGGGACGTACACGATCCAGGTAGCGCCAACGCCGGAGGGCCAGCCTCCGGGCGTGCTGATCACGAGCCGCCTCCGGGTGGACGTCCAACTGACCGGGCCGCTCACCGTGCTGGACGCGATCCAGCCAGGGCAGATCACGGCAAAGGTGTCACTCGCGGGCGCGGTCGCGGGGACCGCCGCGTATCCCGTGACCGTGACGGTGCCGACGGGCCTGGCGAGCCAGGGAGTGAAGGCCGAGCAGCCAAGCGCAATCCAAATTACCCTGACGACACCATGAGTGCTGCCAGCGATGCTCTTCCCCGCGTTGTAATTGTTGGACGGCCGAATGTCGGCAAGTCGTCGGTGTTCAATCGTGTCTTCGGCGAGCGGCGGGCGATCGTGGAAGACGAGCCCGGGACAACGCGCGATCGCGTTGAGGCGGACGTCGAATGGATGGACGTCCGCTTCCGGCTGATAGACACCGGGGGTTACGAAACCGACGCGGAAAACGTCTACGCGCCCCTCATCATCGAGCAGATCAAGACGGCGATGGCCGGGGCCGCGGTCGTGCTGTTCTGCGTGGATGCGCGGGACGGATTGACTGCGAGCGATTACGACATGGCCGACGTGGTGCGCCGGGCGAAGCGCCCAACCATCGTTGTCGCCACGAAAGCGGACAACGAGCGGCGGGAACTGATCGGCGTCGCTGAAGCATCGGCGCTGGGGCTCGGAGACCCGCTGCCCATTTCAGCGATGCACGACATCAACGTCGGCGTGATGCTCGACGAGGTAATCAAACTGCTGCCGCAGGATACGACGCTCGAAGAATCGGACAGGACGAGGGTCGCGATCATCGGCCGGCCGAACGTCGGGAAGTCGATGCTCGTGAATGCGATTCTCGGCCAGCAGCGAGTCATTGTGAGCGATGTGGCGGGTACCACCCGGGACGCGATCGACTCGGAGGTT
>CAZKZR010000339.1:0-4121 GCA_964557245.1 uncultured Anaerolineaceae bacterium
GAGTGGCTGCGTCTCCAATCGCCTGGTCCGCGGCGTCATTCGTCGACTTCGTGACGACGCTGCCGCTGTCGTTGGTCAGTGGACCGGGTGTTTGGCCGATCCCGGTGCTCGGGGGCTGTGGGGTCGCAGACGGCACTCCAGCTCCGGAGACCGCACCGGACGTTGCCGGCGCAAGCAGCGGGGTGGGGCTGGTCGCGTACAGCGACGAAGTGTCGGTCACTGTCGAGCTGGCTCCAACAGCGCCAGAGCCGCCGTCGGTGGCCGCCACGGGCTGTTGCTGACGTTCCGCGGCACTATTGAAGGCGTCCTGAGACGCGGTTGAATTCTCATTCGAACCGTTCAG
This sequence comes from uncultured Anaerolineaceae bacterium, assembly GCA_964557245.1. GTDB lineage: Bacteria > Chloroflexota > Dehalococcoidia > Tepidiformales > Tepidiformaceae > Amarobacter. The sequence continues at coordinate 344 of CAZKZR010000339.1, forward strand.
CAGGCTCCCGGCGAAAACCGAGATAAAGGCGACAACGGCGATCCCGGCCGCAACGCGGACGAAGGTAAGGGAGGATGGGGTCCGGGACGCCGCGGGAAGGGCCGATGGGGCGGATGGGGCGGAACCGCGGACCATTTCAGGGGTCAACTGGAATGACCGAGGGGCCGAGCGCATTGGAAGTGCGCCGAGCGAAGATCTCAGGGTCCGCGCGGTTGCAACTTCCGCCGCGCAAGCCTCGCAGGCAGCGAGGTGCCTCTCGACGCGCGTCATAGCGGCGGAGTCAAGTTCACCATCGACGAAAGCGTCGAGGTTCTGGCGGAACCAGGCGTGTTTGTTGATTCGGATTAGTGGCATGGGGCTTGCTCAATCATCCAAACGTTCCCTGCGCCCAAAAAGTTCCGGCTGCTGAAGCAAGACCGTCCGCAACCTTTCCCGACCGCGATGGATGCGCGACTTCACCGTCCCGACGTTCGAACCCGTCATCGTCGCGATCTCTTCGTAGCGGTAACCGTGGACGTCTGAGAGGACGATGACCTGTCGTTGATCTGCCGGAAGCATCATGAGTGCCTCTTCGATCCCCTCAGCGATTGCCTCCCGTTCCACCAGCTCTTCGGCAGTTTCTCCCGGATCGGGGAGGTCCAATTCGAACCCTCCCTCCGGGCCTGTAGTGGAGAGCGAATCTGCTGGACGGCGGTTACGGCGGCGAAGTTCATCCTTGGTCTCATTGACGGCGATACGGAAGAGCCAGCTCCGGAAGTTGCCCCCTTCAAAGCGCGCAATGGATTTGAATGCAGAGAGAAATGCTTCCTGAGTCGCGTCTTCCGCTGCGCCACGATCACCTACGAGCCGAAAACAGAGGTTATAGACGGCGCCTTGATGCCGTTCGACCAACCTGTTGAAGGCGTTGAGGTTGCCGTCCTTTGATAAAGAGACCAGGTGCTCGTCCGCGGGTTCGAGCGCATCGGTCATGCCGGCCGAGGGTAGGTCAATCGGCTGTAAAGGGCGACTGACTCAGGGCCGGAGGTCCGCCGGGGAGGCTATGGTACTCTGATGACGATGGACAATGGCGAGGGACGCCCGCTCGATGAAGCCGAGGCGGGAAACGACGACCCCCAGGGTTGGTACTTCGATCTACCCGGTGGAGCGTGGGAGCGGCAAGAGGAAAAGAACCGCACCTTGCGCCAGCGTGTGCTAGGCAATTTGAGCGAAGACGAAGCGAAAGCACGGACGGAACCGTTCGGTCGGAAGCCTGTAGAGCAACCGGAAAAGAAGCCTGGCAGGGGCCTTTTCGGGCGGCGCAAAAAGGACGACGAGACCGGCGACACCGAGGGCGGCAGGACGAGCGCAGGCGGGACCTGGATGCTCAACCGGGCGGGATCGGCAGATCCTGAGCCGCCGCGCTTCGGCGCCGCTGACGGTCCGTACACGCCGAACGTGGACGAAGAACCAGATGATGATTGGACCACCGAGCCGACCCTGAAGCTCACACCGTTCCCGCGGGCGGAAGTGCGGTCAGAGCAGACGTGGGGCGAAAGCGACGCCGGCTGGGACCTCGGAGCGCGAGCGACAGAAACGGACGAAGCGGAACCGGTCTTCGCAGCCGAAACCGAACAGCCTCAGGCGTTCCACGAGCCGGAGCAGGTTGAAGGATGGGTGGACGACTCGGAGGCCGACGAGGGGACCAAAGACTTCCTCGCGAGCATGCGGTCATGGGCGCACTCCCAGGAAGACCGCGAGCCGGAGGAGCAGGCAACGGCGTTCCACGTACCGGCCATGGAAGACGAACACGACCCGGAAGCTCACGCGCCGGCATTCGCTTTCGAGCCTGAGCAAGAGACCGTGACAGCGTTCCAGGCGGAGGAAGAGCCGGCCGAGGAGGCGCACTGGGCCACGGTGCCTTTCGACGAAGTGGAAACCGAGCCAGAGTCACCTTCGTTGACTCTTCGCCCGCGGAACCGAGAGAGCAGCGGAAAAGAGCTCGATTGGAATTTCGGCCCGGCAGCCTGGTCTGACGAACCGGAGCCGGCCCGACGAGAGCCGCTGGCGTTCGAGCCGCGACAGGCAGAGCCAGCGGCAGCTGAGCCATTCGCGCCAGACCTTCCCGAGACCGACGCCAGCGACGAAGACTCTGCTGTGGCGGAATTGGATGAGCCTTCAGACGGGATGAGTTTCGAGTCCATGCGCAAATGGGCTGAGCGCAATCGAGACAAGGACCACCCGCACTTCACAACCGTGCATTCGACTGAAGAAGCACCGGAACCGACGAGTCAAGCGCCTATCCCGCTGCGCCCGAGGGCACACGAGGAGGGACCGACCGGTCCCCAGGACCATCCTGGCGGGCCGCCTCCGCTGCAGCTGCCGATCGTCCTCCGGTCTCGCGATGCCGAACCGCAGCCGGCCGATCCGTCGACATCGACGAAGTGGAACGAGTTCTTCTCAATCCCTGATGCACCGGCCGAGGGCGCCGACGGCGAGGACGAACAACCTTCCGAAGGGCTTGCCGCGATGCGGGCCTGGGCGCAGAAGCGCGCAGAAGCGGAGATCCCGGAGGTCATCCCCGAGGAGTTCCTAAAGCCGTTCGATTGGGAACTCGAGGAAGACGCGGACACAGACCCTGAAAGTCGGGACACGGCGCCAGCCGAGTTCCTGAAACCCTTCAGCTGGGAAACAGACGAATCGGCAGAGGATGGCCCTAGGACCGAGGTCTTGGCGGCGGCCGTGGACTCTGAAGGCCTGGGGGAGTCCGAAGTAGCCTGGGCCACCCATCCGATCGAAGAAGCATCGGTTGCGAGCGAAGTGGCGGTGCCTGAGGCCAGAGTCGAGCAGGTTGAAGACGATCCTTTGGACGGACTGTTCCCCGTGGCGGCCATCGAGCCGGCTCGTGAGGAAAAGAAAAAGCCTGGCCGATTTGGCCGCCTTTTCGGGCGCAATAAGGAGAAGGCTGCGGAGCCGGTCGCGACTGAGCCCGAGCCCATCGGAGACTGGCTGACGCCAGAGGATGATGAAACCGGGGACGATGTTCGTGTGGCCGCCAGTCTCGCCGACTGGGCGGAGGACGGCGGGAAGCTCGAGGCTCCAGAATCCCTCGAGCCGTCAGGCGAAGGCTGGGGAGCGTCCCTCACCGCTGGATGGGCGCGAGCGGACCGGGACGCCATCTCAGAGTTTTCGGGCGCAGTCCACAGCAACGACGCGCCAGAGGTGATCAGCGAGGAGAACGAGTGGGCACCGGAAGCCGTCGCAAGCGATTCTTCTGTAAGTCCCGAATCGTCGCTTGTCACCGACGTGGTCGAACCGCTCGCACCGGATGCCCCGGAGGCGCAGTTCGAAGCTGGCGATGAGGACGAGGAGGGATGGAACCCCGAGCCGTTCTCGGTGCCCTCGTTCATCGCCGAATCAGTGGAAGCGGTCCAAGAGCCAACAGTGGAGCGCGCCTGGGAGGGAGTCCCCACCGAGGTTGAGTCGGTGGCTGGCACTCCTCTGGAGGCTGTCGCTTCGGTCGAATCCGTTGCTGAGCCCGTCGCTGAAAACGCCTGCTGGGAAGCCCCCGCAGACGACGAAACGCTGACCGACACGCCGGTCGAGGCCGTGGCTTCGGTCGAACCGGTCGTGGAAGAGCCCGTCGTTGAAAACGCCTGGTGGGAAGCACCGACCGAGGACGAGACGCTGGCCGGAACGCCGGTCGAGGCCGTGGCTTCGGTCGAACCGGTTTCGGAAGAGCCCGTTGCTGAGAACGCCTGGTGGGAAGCCCCTGCCGTAGAGGACGAGACACTAGCCGAAA
>CAZKZR010000340.1:0-4115 GCA_964557245.1 uncultured Anaerolineaceae bacterium
CCCCGAATGCGACCTCGCCCGCCCGTTAGCAACCTTCCGCCAGAACAGGCTCGCAGGCTCGCAGGAATTCATGACGGCATACCGCAACGTCCAATCCGAACTCCCAGGTTTCCGCGAGCGTTTCCCGGTCTTCATGCTCTGGGAGCGGCTGCTCATCTGGACCTACTGGCAGCAACACAACGGCTTCCCTCAGGGCCTCGGTATGCGCAGATGGATGGAGCCGTTCGTCCTGAGCTTGCCTAACGTTTGAAGTCCTCGTGGCCGTGCCGGACGATCACGATTTCGACGCGGTCGGCGAACACCTCGTAAACGATGCGATACGGCGGTTCGATCAACTCTCGAAGCAGGGGCACCCCATACTCGGGCACCGTCCGCCCGGATTGCGGAAACAGTTCGAGCTGTCGGACACGTTGGTCGATTGTCTCGACGAACTCCTCCGCCGCGGTACGCGAAAATTTCGCAAGCTCTGACTTAATGGCCTGAACGGAATCCGCCGCACCTGGACTCCAGATGACCTTCATCCAGCAGCACGGAGTTTCCGCATCAACTCGTCGTGGGGGATTCCCTTACCGGCTGCCAGATCCGCGCGCGCCCTCGCAATTGCAGATTCTTCTGCAGTCGTGAGCGGTGGCGGCTCCTGTTCCAGGTCCATCAACAACACCGCTGCCTGGTCCTCAGTCATCTCATCGATTAACGCGTGGAGCCGTTCTTTCGTGGACATGCCTTGAGTATATCAACCTCTCGCTGCGTCCGAACCGCCTCCCGCAGACGTCAGGCCCCGACAGCGCCGGACAACACCTCACCAACCCGCTTGATCGCGTCCTCCAGATCCGCCCATCTTTCGGCGAACGCGGTGTACTGCAGATTCCCGAGTCCGATGTGCATCAGACAAGCTTCCATCCTCCGCTCGAACTCAGGCACCGGCAGCTCAATCTTGTCGAAATGGGCCTTCGCGGCGGCGATGATGTCCACGCCGTTCCACGCCGGATACCACGTCTGGCAGTACGCCAGCCACGCCACGTCGTACAGGAAGTCGCCAGCCAGCGCGCATCCCCAGTCGAGGAACGCGGATGGTTGAGCGCCCTGGACCAGCACGTTGAAGTTCAGCAGGTCCGAGTGCACCAGGTGCGGCTCGACATGCATCGGGGCCACCTTCTTCAACCGCTCCAGCGCGGCTTCGAACGCGGCAGTCGCCGCCGCGTTGCTCTCTAACCTCGCGCGCCACTCCGGAAGTCGCTCGGATGGTTCCGCGACTCGCAAAAGATAGGTACGCCAGTCCGGCTCGGTCGCTCGCCCGCTCCCATCCAGGTTGCCGAATCGGCCGGTCGGCAGACTCACCTCCCGCATCGCGTCCATGGCCGCGAACAGCCCGGGGAGCGCGGCTTCAAATTCTGGCCCGTCAAGGTCGTCGAGATACGCCCCGAACGCCTGCTCTGAGATGGCGTACGAGAGTTCCAGCGCCTCCCCAATCTCCAGGATCCTCGGGACCGGCAGTGCTGCACCCGCGAGCGTCGCAGCGAACCGGTCGCGCTCGTAGTCGTCGGGATGCGTCCCGAACCGGATCACCCGCGCCATTCCGTCCAATCCGAAGCTGAACGTGGAAGACCACTCCCCGTGGTCGATTGCTGAGACGTCCGTTACCCCTGCGCCAAAACGCCCGACCAAGAATTGCCGGGCTCCGTCGATCGCCACGCGCCGCTTCGCCGCCATGATTCAGCCCAGCGCGGCCCGGAGCGCCGCCGCCGCGGACCGCACCTGCTTCGGCGCGGTGCCCCCAGGCACATCGCGGTCTGCCAGCGCCGAATCCACCGTGATCCCCAGGACGTCATCGCCGAAGAGGGGGCTCAGCGCCGCGTAGCTCGCGAACGGCAGTTCGTTCAGTTCGCACTCCTTCGCTTCCGCCTCTCGCACGAGCCGGCCCACAATTTCATGTGCCTCCCGGAACGGCAGACCCTTCTTCACCAGGTAGTCGGCGATATCGGTCGCAAGAGAAAAGCCCTGGCCCGCGGCCTCCCGCATCCCGTCCAGGTTGAAGGTCAGCGCCGGCAGCATCGCCGCGAAAATCCGCAGCGTTGGCAACACCACGTTCGATGCCCCAAGGATGTACGCCTTGTCTTCCTGGAGGTCCCGGTCGTACGCCATCGGCAGACCCTTCATAGTCGTCAGGATGCCCACAAGCTCAGCGATCGCCCGGCCGCTTCTGCCCCGCGCCAGCTCCGCGACATCGGCGTTTTTCTTCTGCGGCATGATGCTGGATCCGGTCGCGAACGCATCCGGGAGCCGCAAGAAGCCGTACTCCGCGCTCGCCCACAGGATGATGTCCTCTGACAGGCGGGAGATGTGCACCTGCGTGATCGCGCACGCCGCCGCGAACTCGGCCACGAAGTCCCGGTCCGCCGTCGCGTCCATGCTGTTCCGCGAGACTGCATCAAACCCCAGCTCCCGCGCCACCATGCCCCGGTCAAGCGGATAAGGCGAACCCGCCAGGGCGCCGGAACCCAGTGGCAACAGGTTCGCCCGCCTTCGGCAGTCCTGGAATCGCTCGCGGTCGCGCAGGAACATCTCTCCATACGCCAGCAAGTGGTGCCCGAGAGTAATGGGCTGCGCTCGCTGAACGTGCGTGTAGCCGGGCATCGCATCGGCGGCGTGGCGCTCGCCCATGTCGCAAATCACGGAGATCAGCGTGCCCGCCGCCTCCACCGCGATGTCGCACGCTTCACGCACAACCATCCGGTTCAGCAGCGAAACCTGGTCATTCCGCGAACGCGCCGTGTGCAGCCGCCCCGCCGCGGCGCCGATCTTCGCCCGCAGCAACGACTCCACGTGGGTGTGGATATCCTCAAGTTCCGGCCGCCACTCGACCTTCCCCTCGCGGAATTCCGCGAGCACTTCCCCAAGCCCTTCGATGATCGCGTCTGCGTCTTCCGCCGGGATGATGCCCTGCTTCCCCAGCATCCGCGCGTGGGCCACCGAACCGGCGATGTCGTGCGCCCACAGGTCCCGGTCCATGCCGGCCGTGTAATCCTGGGTCAGCTCGTCCATTCCGCCTTCGAACCGGCCGCCCCAGGTCCTTTGCTCAGTCACGTGCCGCCTCCTGCAGCGGAGCCCAGGCCAGCAACTCGCGGACTTCGTCGAACACGAAGTCCGGGTTTACTCCTTCCGCGTCCGGCTCAGAGCGCTTCCACGCCGTGGCCATTCCGAAGTTCTGCGCCCCCGCGATATCTTCTGCCAGCGAATTCCCCACCATGACCGCCTCTGCACCGCGCACGCCGATCTCCGCGAGTGCCCGCTCGAAGATCGCCGGGTGCGGCTTCAGGAAGCCCACCTCCACCGAGACGACGTTCGCGTCCCAGTCGATATCCAGGCCGGCAGCCCGCAGGTCGTCTCTGAAGCGCTCACCGCCGAACGCGCGGTTGGTCACGATGCCCAGCTTGAAGCCCCGCGAACGCAACGTTTCGAGCAGCTCCCGCGCACCGGGGTAGGCGGCCTTCCCGCCTTCGGCCCCGGAAACGTAGATCGCCTCCATCAATCCGCCGGCCCGCTCCAGGTTCAAACTCAACCCGATGGCCTCCAGTGCCGATCGCGCGACTGCCGCGTAGTCCGGCTCCTTTCGATCGGTCAGACGCGCCCGCCGCATGGCGTCCTCGAGTGCGTCCCAGGCTACCCGGGCGGCCATCGCCGGGTCGTCATAGGTCACTCCGGCGCCTTTCAGGAATGCCGCCGCGCGGTTCGCTGCCAGCCTTCGGAACTCGGCGGCGGGGGGCGCCTCCGCGGCGTGCCAGAGCGTGTCGCCAATATCAAAGAGGACGGCCCGGTACGCCATGCCCTGCACTCTTCCTACCAAACCAAATGCGGCCGCCGCCGAATGTTCGCACGCGCCCTACATCAGGACAACGAATCGTTCATGGGCCCGAAGCATTCCCGCGCTACAATCGAAAGATGCGCCTTCGAGCTACACACACCTTTTTCGCTGACCCGGCGCTACCGGAAGCGCTCGCGCCCCTCCGGCGCATGGCCGCAAACCTCTACTGGACCTGGAACACCGATGCGGCCGCCCTCTTCGAGCGGATCGACCCGGACCTCTGGCAGGCCACCAAGCACAACCCGGTCGCCGT
>CAZKZR010000341.1:0-4115 GCA_964557245.1 uncultured Anaerolineaceae bacterium
CCATCAGCGTTCCGGCGGTGCCGGAAAGCGCTCCCTCGCTGTCGAACACGAGCCGCGCGTAGACCTCCACCCACCGGAAGCCGCCATCCGCCGTGACATACCGGATCTCGTGCCGGCAGTACGCCTTCTCCCCGCTGAGCAACAGCTGGAACTGTTCTGCGTTTCGCTCGCGGTCGTCCGGGTACACGTAGTCGAGGAAGAACGTGCCAACGGTCTGGTCAACCGGGAATCCAGTGATTTCCGTCCAGGCGGGGTTCAACAGCGTCCACACACCTTCGGCGTTCGTCTGGAAGATGACCTCGCGGACGGTCTCGACGATGAGCCGGTACTTCTGTTCCGAGGCGATTAATGCCGCCTCGCTCTCTTTTCGGTCGATGAACTGGCCGATGCGCACCCCGAGTTCCCGCAACAATCGGGTAAGCGCAGGGTCCGCCGCTCGCGGTTCGCGTGAAAACAGCTCCACGGCGCCAACCACCGAGTTTCCCTGCCACACCGGGAACACCACTCCAGTGGCGAAACCGGCGTAGCGCTCGACCGGACCTTCGTAGCGCGCTTCTTCCGCATGGAGGTCTTCGAGCCACACGACATCGTTCGCCCACCAGGCGAACCCGGGGAGCTGTTCTCCAAGCCGGCAAGTCGTCTGCTTCGTACTGGCCTCAAAACACGCTGCACCATCGTCGTCCGCCGCAACGCTCGTCGCCACGCACGTCATCCACCCCGAAGTCGGTTCCAACTGCAGCCACGAAGCGCCCGCGTCCCAGTGCATATCGCGCGTCAGTGCCTGGATAACCTGGTTTCGCGCCGATTCCCGGTCCTGGGCCGCTGAAAGGATCCGGGTGATCTCGTACTGCACCGTGAGATATTCGTTGGCCAGCCGGGCTTCGTTCCTCTGGTTAGCGAGGTCCGCCGCGAGCATCTGGGCGTCCGCGAGCATGTTCCGCTGCGCCTGCGCTACCGGGAGGAAGTCGATCGTCGGGTCGTGCAGGGCGAAGTCCTTGAACGAAAGACCCTGAGCGGCGAGTTCCGCTCCCGTCGAGACCCAGGGTGAACCGATGAACAGCAGCCGATCCTGGTCTTCGACGTACACGAACTGCCCGCGCATCCGCATCTTGCCGGGCAGGTCGAGGACGAAGAGCATGTTCGCTCGCCGCGCGAGGTCGTCGAACGAACTCCCTACGCGGGGCCGGACCACGTTGAACAGGTCCTGGAAACTGCCGTCTTCGTCTGATGGCTGGCATCCCAACTTCGCCAGGCTCCGCCCGCACGCCACGATCCGCATCCGCCGATCGACCACGAAGAAGAACGGAAAGACGTCCTCGAACTGTCCAAACGAGATCGTGAACGTGCCAGGAGTCATGCCGCCGCCTCGCGAGGGTGCCAGCTCACGACGAAACTGGCCTCGTGGTCACCGCTCGTCGTCGCTTCTTCAATCGTGACGTCCTGCTGGAAGAGGTCGCCGAGCCCTTCCAGAAGCCCAAGCACCATTGGCGAGAGCCCCGGCCGCAACGATGAGTACTCGAGCCGCGCCGAATTCGGGCTGAGGATAATGGTTTCGAATTCGGGCGGTTCCAGCTGAGGGAATGCGAGCAACACGCGCGTGTGCAGCCCCGGGAGGTTTTCAAGAAACTCGCCCAGGTCGCGGCCGCTGCCGGAGATCAGGTCGGCATAGCCCACGCGGCCTGTGTGCTGTATCCAGTATTTGCCGAACGCCTTGAGAACGTCGCCCGCATCGATGCCACTCTCGGCGGAAGCCGCGGCCACCAGCGCGTAGGTGATAGCGTCCGGGTAACTCTCGTGTGAGACGAACACTGGCTCCCGCATTCCCGCCCGTGAAGCAATGCGTAGCCACGCGTCGCGCCCAAAGCGCTCCGTCACGAGATCCTCGATCGCGCGATTCACCAGTCCGTACATGATCACTTCAGGGCGGCATCCTGATCATCGGCAACGAGCAGATTTGCCGTAGTCTCAGTGGCCTACTCCACTGCCGTCGGCGTGCACGCGCTGGTACCATTCAATCTTGGACATCGTCATCGAACTCCCGGACGACCCGGCACGCCCGGCCTACCAGCGGTTGGCCGAAGCGATCCGCGAGAGCATCCTCGGTGGCCGCTTCCGCGCCGGTGAGCGCCTCCCCCCGACTCGTGTCCTTGCTTCCAACCTCTCGCTCGCCCGTAACACCGTGCTCGAAGCCTACGAACAGCTCATCGCCGAAGGCTATCTCTCCGCGCGCCATGGCTCAGGCACCTACGTCGCGCCGGACCTGCCGGATAGAGCCTTCCGCGCTGAATCGTTCACCAACCAGCCCTCGCGCAACGGCGCTTCTGCCCCGCCGAGACTCTCCGAGTTCGCCCAGCGCCTGATCGCCGATGGAATTCCGACAACCATCGACGAAGAAACGCAGCGCCCCTCGAACTTCGAGTTCCGCTACGGAACGCCTTCGTTTGATGAATTCCCGATCGACGCATGGCGAACGCTCACGAAGCGAGTCCTGGATTACCCGCCCCGTGAACTGCTCGGATACGGGCCGACCGAAGGCCTCCCCCAACTCCGCGAAGCCCTCGCCCGTTATCTTCAGCGCTCACGCGGCGTCCGCTGCGATGCCGGTCAGGTGCTCGTGGTCAACGGTTCCCAGCAGGCGCTGGATGTCGCCGCGCGAGTACTCGTGAATCCTGGCGACGTGGTGGCCACCGAAGACCCCGGCTACCGCGGCGCCCGGGCAGTCTTCCAGGCGATCGGTGGACGCATCGTCCCGGTCCCCTGTGATAACGAAGGCATCCGCGTCGAGTGCATACCGGACAGCGCTCGTGTTATTTATGTCACTCCGTCCCATCAGTTTCCGACCGGCGCCGTAATGTCAGCGTCGCGCCGCCTTGAACTTCTCGCACACGCAAACCGCACGGGCGCCGTCATCATCGAAGACGACTACGACAGCGAATTCCGCTACGAAGGCCGCCCGCTCGCTGCGCTCCAGGGCCTCGACGACGGCGGACGCGTCATCTACACCGGCACGCTCTCCAAAGTGCTCCTCCCCGCCCTCCGGCTCGGCTACATGGTTGCCCCGCCAGGCCTCCAGCCGGCCATTACCGGCGCCAAGTGGCTGACGGACCGCCACGTCGCGCTGCTCTACCAGGCCGTGCTTGCCCTCTTCATTGACGAAGGTCACTTTGAGCGCCACCTGCGCCGCATGCGCAAGGTCTACGAATCTCGCCGCTCCACAATGCTCGCCGCCTTCAATGAGCATTTCGGCGACCGTGCCACCATTACCGGCACGGAAAGCGGGATGCACGTCCTCGTCAACATCTCCGGAGTCAGCGACGCTGACCGTTTCATCGAAGCCGCGCGCGCAGAAGGCGTCGGCATTTACTCAGCCGCTCCCTACTACCACGCCGAACCCCCACCCGGGGCGAGCTTCCTCATGGGCTACTCCAGCGTCTCCGAAGACGGGATTCGAAGCGGCATCCGCATTCTCGCCAAAGTAGCGGGCTAAGCCGCCGCGCGACACGGAACCTCCGGAACGAGCACTGACCGTGAGGGAGGCCGTCCTCAACAGCGCAATCCCCAAAGGCGATCCCGCTGCGCGGTGTGCCGGGCGCGAGCTCCATGCCCGAGCACTGCACGCCACTCACATCCCGGGTTGACCAAGGCCCAGATTCCGTGCGTTCCTACCCCAATGCCCGACGACATCGGCACGATCGGCTTTATCGGCGCCGGCCGGCTGGCCGCCTCGCTCAGCGCTGCCCTTATCGGGGCCCGCTATCCGGTGACCACCATAGCCAGCGCAAGCTCGCAATCCGGGAAGGTCCTCGCTGAAGCGCTTGCCGTTCGCGCCGCAAGCCTTGGCGAACTTGTCTCGACCTGCGACCTCGTGTTCCTGACCGTCTCCGATGCGCAGATCGCCGACCTCGCCGCGACTCTGCCCTGGCGGCCGGGACAGGCCGTGGTCCATTGCAGCGGCGCGCTGGGCATGGATGCGCTCGCAGCCGCGACCTCGCGAGCGGCGATTACCGGCTGTCTCCACCCGCTCCAGACGTTCCCGTCCCGGTCACCCGAACCGTCGCGCTTCCGCGGCATCTTCTGCGGCGTTGAAACAACGGGGACGCCGCTCGGCGGCTACC
>CAZKZR010000342.1:0-4111 GCA_964557245.1 uncultured Anaerolineaceae bacterium
CCAGGGCGATTTCTTCCTCGTGAACGGCGCCCAGGCCAGTCTGGCAAAGGTCCCGGACAACCTCTCCGATGAGCAGGTGCTTTTCGTTACGGACATCATGTCCACCGGCTTTGCGGCCCTTGAGCGGGCAGTAATCCGTCCGGGAGACACCGTAGCGGTTTTCGCCCAGGGGCCAGTCGGCCTTTGCGCCACCGCCGGAGCCCGAACCTACGGCGCCGGGACCATCATCGCGGTCGAATCAATCCCCGAGCGAGTGGCTATGGCGAAGCGTTTCGGGGCCGACATCGTGGTCGATCCGGCTGACGCGGTGGAGAAGATCATGGGCCTCACTGGCGGCAAGGGCGTCGATATCGCTGTCGAGGCGCTGGGCCACCAGGTGACATTTGAGAACGCCTGCCGCGTGGTCCGCAACGGCGGAACTGTGAGTTCTGTCGGCGTGTACGGGGCGTTTCCGGAGTTGCGAATGCCAACCGGCGGGTCATTCATGCACCGAAAGATCGTGACCACCCTTTGCCCGGTGGGAACCACGCGCATGGAACGCCTGATGGCGCTGATTTCGGGCGGCAAAGTCGATCTGACCCCGCTCATTACGCACTCGATGAAGGTCAGTGATACCCCGGCGGGTTATGACCTTTTCCGCAAGAAGGAAGGCGGCGTCCTCAAGATCGCGCTGCGGCCCTAGCGTCCCGATTGGTTAGTGTGACGTCATTCGCATTTCGCGGCGCAATCTTTACCATCGGGTAGGGTGACCCGTGCTGCACGCGTCGTACGTTCGAATCGAGCCCGCCGCGATGCGGGAACGGACTGACCAACCGGGGCTCGATTCTGCCGGTCCGGATACCCGCGATGAGCGCTACGCGCCTCGTCTTCCCAACTCTCTTTGCCGTTGTCCTGGGCCTCAGCGCCGCCTTCGGCATTTCATCACAGCGCGCCTCAGCGGAAGTTGTTGGCGCGAAAGTACCGCCCACCCTCGCCGCCGCCATCCGGGCTGACGTCGAAGCCCGCGGCTACCAGTACGGCGGTGATTGCAAGTTCGACAGCATGTACCTCGCTCCCGGCATGTGGTGCTCGTTCGTCATCTCCGTCTCCGGGACAGGGGCCGAAGTCAGCTACGGCCGTTTCGCCAGCGACGAAATCGTGAAGGTGAACTTCACTCGCGAGGGTGAGAGCCGCTGGGTGAACCCGTCGTCCGGCATCGGCACCCCGGCCCGCGTCCCGCTGCTCAGCGCCCGCCAGGGTCCGAAGCCCGATTCCTGGATAGTTTCCGGGGTGGACTTCGGTTCGAACCAGGAAATAGCCATCTTCGATGCGAGCGGATGCGGCGGCGAACAACGCTGCCCGACAGACCACCGGGTTGCCATCGCGAAAGCAGGAACGAACGGCGCCTTCGAAATCACCGTACAGCTCGACCCCGCCGCCAACCCGGTGCCGGGGCAGGTGAACCGCCTGCTCCAGGCGACTGGCGGGGCGTTCATCCAGGTCGCTTATCACCACGCCGGGACCGGCACTGCTCCGACTCCTCCGGTCACGGTCGTACCGCCAACTTCGGTGCCCCCAACGTCGACACCGCCGACCCAGGCGCCTCCGACTCAGCAGCCGGGCACTCCCGCGAACCCAACGCCCGCCGTCCCTGACACGGGCGACGGCGGTGACTCTTCGGACGGCCCCAGCATCGCTGTGTTCGCTTCCGCGGCGCTGCTGGGCCTGGCCGCCGCGGGAACCGTCGGAGCGATCATCGTGAAGCGCCGCAAGTAGCCTCGGCGCCATCCTCTCCGGCCCCGCCAGCTTCTGGCGGGGCCGCTCGGCTTCGTTTCCATCCACCTGGGCAGTTGCGAGCCTTTGGCTGCGTGGTCTAGCGTTCATGGGCCATGACTGAAGCTGCCGCGCACTCTCACCATCAGCATCCGCAGGGAATGATGCGCGTGCGCGTCCCTGGTGAGCACAGCCGGGTGACCACGTTCGAACTCTTTTTCGACCTCATCTTTGTCTTCGCCGTCACCCAGCTTTCCCACACGCTCGCTGGTCACCTGACGGCTGAGGGACTGCTGCACACGACCATTCTCATGCTCGCCGTCTGGTGGGTCTGGATGTACACCACGTGGGCCACCAACTGGTGCGACCCCGACCATCTCGTGGTCCGCCTGGTACTGGTCGGGATCATGCTCGGTGGTCTCATCATGGCGGCATCAATCCCGCAGGCCTTTGATGGCCGTGCTCTCGGCTTTGTCCTTCCTTACGTCGGTATCCAGGCGGGCCGCTCGCTCTTCATGATCTGGGCCACCAAAGCGGAGGAGCGGGTCCGCCTGACCTTCGTCCGAATCAGCGCCTGGTTCGTCATCTCGGGCGTGTTCTGGCTTGCCGGCGCGTTTGTCCACGATGATGCCAGGGTCGCGTTCTGGATCGCGGCGCTCGCCGTTGAGTACCTTGGGCCATCGGTTGGCTATTGGCTTCCGAAGTCGGGCTACGCGGTTGCGGCGGACTGGAATGTGGAGGGCGCCCACCTCGCTGAGCGCTGCGGCCTGTTCATCATCATCGCCCTCGGCGAGTCCCTGCTCATCACCGGCGCGACCTTCTCCGGACTTGCCTGGTCTGCCGGAGTAGTGGGCGCGATGGTTGCCGCATTCGGCGCGGCCGTCGCCATGTGGTGGGTCTACTTCGATGTCACTGCCGAGGCCGCTTCGGAGCGCATTGCTCACGCTGAAAATCCAGGCGTGCTCGCGCGCCTCGCGTATACCTACATGCACATGCCCATGGTCGCGGGCATCATCGTCACCGCCGTGGGCGACGAGCTGGTCCTGAACCATCCCGAGGGTGACGTCTCACTGGCAACCGCGCTTGCCATTGTTGGTGGGCCGGCGCTGTTCCTGGTGGGATATTCCATGTTCAAGCATGCCATCCTCGAGAGGTTCTTCCCGGTCCACCTCATCGCGCTGGCGGCCTTGGCAGCTCTGTTTGCCAGCTATACCGCTGTTCCCCCCATTGTCCTGAGCTTTGGCACGACCGTGGTTTTCGTGGCCCTGGCCGTGCGCAGCCGCATGTCGCATCGCCAGGTGTTCGAGTTTGAGCTCGAATCCACCGTCTCGAGCTAGACGCGCTGCTCGTTGCGAAGCGCGCGGAATGCCGGCTCTGCTGCATCGAAAGCTGGGAAGCGCACCGTCATATTCCGCGCGATACCGCCCACTTCTCCCCCGTGCAGCCGCCATCCCACCAGCAAGTGGGAAACCCAATTCAGCAGCGACGCACGCACCAGCGACGGCAGCAACTCCCACTCCGCATCCGAAAGCGGCCTGACCTCCTGGTAGCCCTCGATCAGGCTGGAGGCGAGCCGCAGGTCGAGCGGCATGTGCGGCATGAGCAGAGTTGCGATGTCACAGGCAAGCGCATCGCGGCGGGCAAGGTCGAAGTCCAGCACGCCCGTGAGCTGGCCTTCGCGCCACAGCAGGTTGTTGCGCTGGAAGTCTCCGTGGACAGGCATGTCGGGCAGGTCGGGATAGTGCAGACGGGATAAGTCGCGAAGGTTGCGGTACCGCTGCCGCCGGACTAGCCGGGCCAGTTCTGGATGTTCTTTCTCGAACGCCGCCAGGATGTCGTTAAAGCTCCCGGCGTTCGCTGGCGCGACCCACGCGTCCAGTTCCCACGCCTTGCCGAAGTCGGGCCGCTGTCCAGGAAGTTCGAAGGAATCGAGGTCCTGGTGCAGCCGCCCCAGCAGCCGCCCGACGATGTGATACTGGCCCGCGCTGGCTTCCGGGGCGGGCTTTCCCTCCAGGTACGGCATGGCTGACCACAGGAAGCCTTCGTGCTCGAACAACGTGGACCCGCTTGCCGTCCGGAATGGAACAGCGACAGGCCAGCCTCGAGAGCCGGCGTGTTCAACCAGCGTTTGTTCCCATACGGCCGCCGCCGCAGTTCGCATCGGGTCATAACGGCGAAACACTGCCAGGCGGTTGCCGGAGGTGGCTAACCAGTGGCGGTTGAACAGGCCTTCGGGAAACGGCTCGAGGCTCGCGCTCTCGGAGCTAAAGGCTTCGAGGACTTCTGCTGGCACCGTATCGGCAAGGTCACGCGTCATGCTGGATCGAGCTTCGATCGCAAAGGACCAACGCGAAAGTCA
>CAZKZR010000343.1:0-4111 GCA_964557245.1 uncultured Anaerolineaceae bacterium
CGCGTCCGAGCCCATCGGTCAGACCGATGATTTCGGGCGCTTCCCGTGCCTTCACAATGCGCCTCGCCGTCGTTTCGAATTCGGGAGCCCAAGCGTTGAGCGCAACTTCCGCCCGCCAGAGGGATCGGACGAGGATCAGCCCGAGTTCGTTGCCGCCGATGCATTCGGCGCGGCAGTAGCCAAGCAGCCGCGCCGATGTCACCTCGGCGCAGGCCTCTTCTCGCACTTCTCGTCGCAGGGTTTCTTCAGCTCTTTCCCCCGGGTCCGGCCGGCCCCCGGGCAAGTCCCACACAACCCCGTCAGACGAAATGAGCACACATTTGCCGTCTCGCGTCAGACAGACGCCGGCAGCACCATGGTTCGTTCCGTCGGGAACCGTCTCGGCGGGATGCCAGGAGGCGAGCCACCGTTGATTGTTTGAGAGCGCCTCGGTCGCTTCGAAGTCTCGGGCAGGGTCGACGTGGAACATCTGCGGCCTAATCGAAATACCGACCCAACACCCAGTTCATCACATCCCGCACCGTGATCATTCCTACCAGCTCACCGTCACGCGTCACCGGGATATGGCGGAAGCCACCGTCTCCCATCTTGTTCAGCGCGTAGGCCATCGTGTCGTCTTCTCTCAGGACTACCGGATCGTGCGTCATATACACCTCGACCGGCTCGTCCATCACTCCGTCTCGGGCTGCGGCCTTCTTCAACACGTCACGGTCCGTGAGGATGCCGACCGTCTTTCCTCCGGCCACCACAACCACGGCGCCGGTGGGGTCGTCCTTCATCGCCTGGATTGCATCACGCACCGTCTGGGTCGGCGCAACAATTCGCGGCCGGGTCATGCGCACAGACGAAATGGGGATAAGGAGGTCGCTTTCGCTGACAATCTGGGTCGTCTCAGGGATATCGATGCTTCGAAGATCGCTCATGCACCGCTCGCAGGTGTCCGCTCCCTCAATGTTCTCCGCCCCGCAGCTCGGGCAGATCACGATGTTCTCTTGTTTCGCCACCATCGCTCGTCTCCTCTGAAAATCGTCAGGGCCCCACTTCTGGAGCCCCGACAATAACAGATTGAATAAACGCGTGGGCGTTGCAGATTAATCTACAACCCAGGTTTCGCCAGCGTGCAGAGCCGCTTCAAGGCTTCCGACACCCTTGGCCATGGCGTTTTCAACTTGCTCGGCGACGAGCTGATCGAAAACGGGACCGTCAATGTCGCGGAAGATGCCGATCGGGACCGGGAACTCTGGATAGTCCATGCCGACCAGGATATTCGCCAGCGAGATGTTCTGCTGATGGATGTCGTGGACCAACAGGCCCTCATCCGAATCGGCGTTCAGAACTACTTCGGGCTGGAAGCCGTTCAGCTTGATCCCGTGTTCGTTCTGCTTGCCGAAGCGCAGCGGCTTACCGTGTTCCAGGTAGACCATCTTGTCCTGGCGGACTTCCTTGTCGGTGAACGCGGCGAACGCGCCGTCGTTGAAGATGTTGCAGTTCTGATACACCTCGACGAACGAGATGCCCTTGTGCTGCGAAGCCTGGTAAAGCGTCTCCTCGAGGTGCTTCGTGTCCCGGTCGATTGACCGCGCCACGAACGTCGCCCCGGCGGCCAGCGCCACCCGGATCGGATTCAGCGGGCGCTCCGTCGTCCCGTAAGGCGAGGATTTGGTCACCTTGCCGAACTCGGAGGTCGGGGAGAACTGGCCCTTGGTCAGTCCATAGATTCGGTTATTGAACAGCACCACGTTCAAGTCCACGTTGCGGCGCATAGCGTGCAAGAGGTGGTTGCCGCCAATCGAAAGCCCGTCGCCGTCACCCGTTATGACGAACACCGTGAGCTCCGGCCGAGCTGTCTTGAGACCGCTCGCCAGCGTCAGCGCCCGCCCGTGAATGCTGTGGAAGCCGTAGCTCTCAACGTAGTACGGGAAGCGGCTGGAGCATCCGATGCCGCTGATGAACACGATGTTTTCACGCGGAATGCGGAGCTCCGGCAGCATCTTCTGCATCTGAGCGAGGATCGAGTAGTCGCCGCAGCCAGGGCACCAGCGCACTTCCTGGTCCGAGACGAAGTCCTTCCGGGTGAGCACGGGCAAGTCCGCCGGGATGATCCCGTTGCCATTTCCGTTGGTCGCAGGAGCGGTCATGGTTAGCCTCCTGAAAGGGCCGAAGATTGGCCGAATTCGATGGCGTAAGGGCCGCTCCGCCCAAGGACTTCGTCAATCTTGCCTTCGATTTCGGCAATCTTGAACGGCTGACCGGAGATCTTGTTGAACGGCACAGCGTCGATCACGAACTTCCCGCGGATGAGCAGCGAAAGCTGGCCCGTGTTCAGTTCCGGGATCATGACGTGCTTATAGCTGCGAAGGACGCGCTCCAGGTTGCCCGGGAACGGGTTCAAGTAGCGGAGCTGTGCCGTCGCCACGCTCAAGCCCTTCTTTCGGGCATTCTCGCCGGCGCTCGTGATAGCGCCGTACGTGCCGCCCCAGCCGAGGATCAGGAGGTCGCCTTCCGATGGCCCGGTGACCTGGAGGTCCGGGATGTCCTGGACGATTCCGTCCACGCGTCCCTTGCGGGCGAGTGTCATCTCGTGGTGGTTGCGCGGGTCGTAGCTGATATCGCCGGTTGCACCGGACTTCTCGATACCGCCGATCCGGTGCTCCATACCCTTCTGCCCCGGCACGGCCCACGGGCGCGCCATGGTCTTCGGGTCGCGCTTGTACGGGCTGTAATCCGAACCTTCGCGAGCGTAAGCCCACTGGATCTTCGGCAATGTGCTTACATCCGGGATGCGCCACGGCTCGGAGCCGTTACCGATGTAGCCGTCGCTCAGGAAGATCACCGGCACCATGTACTTCAGCGCGATGCGGAAGGCCTCGATCGCCATGAAGAAGCAGTCCGAAGGCGTCGCGGGCGCGATGATCGCCACGTAACTGTCGCCGTTCCGTCCGAACATCGCCTGCAGCAGGTCGGATTGTTCGGTCTTCGTCGGCATGCCCGTGCTTGGGCCGGCGCGCTGGACATCGATCACTACCAGGGGGAGTTCGGTCATCACGGCGAGGTTCAGCGCCTCGCTCTTCAGCGCCAGGCCCGGGCCGCTCGTGCCCGTAAGCCCGAGGTGTCCGCCGTAAGCAGCCCCAATGGCCGAGCCAATGGCGGCGATTTCATCCTCGGCCTGGAAGGTCTTCACCCCGAACGACTTCATCTTGGAAAGCTCGTGCAGGATGTCGGAGGCCGGAGTGATCGGGTAGCTGCCGTAGAACAACGGGAGTCCGCTCAACACCGAAGCCGCGACGAACCCGAGGGCCGTCGCTTCGTTTCCACTGATGTGCCGGTAGGTGCCGGGCGCCACCGTCGCCGGGGGCACACTGTACTGAACCCGGAAGAGTTCGGTGGTTTCGCCGAAGTTGTAGCCTGCCTTCAGCGCCCGCAGGTTCGCATCGAGGATCTCCGGCCGGCGCCCGAACTGCTCCGTCGCCCACTTCACCGTCGTATCCATCGAACGGCCGTAAAGCCACAGGATCAGACCGAGGGCGTAGAAGTTACGGCTCCGGAACTTGTCCTTCGCGTTCAGCGGCAGGCCTTCCAGGGCCAGCTCGTTCAGGCGGGTGATTTCCACCGGCACCAGCTGATAATTCGAAAGCGAACCATCGTGCAGCGGGTCCTGGGCATAGGCCGCCTTCTTGAGGTTCGTCGGCTCGAACTCGTTCTGGTCGACAATCAGCAAGCCGCCGGGGCGGAGGTCGCCCACGTTCGTCTTCAGCGCCGCCGGGTTCATCGCCACCAGCACGTCCGGCCGGTCGCCAGGCGTGTGGATGTCGCTGCCGGAGAACGAAAGCTGGAACCCGGAAACGCCCGGGAGCGATCCCGTAGGGGCCCGAATTTCCGCCGGAAAGTCCGGGAGCGTGGCCAAGTCGTTGCCGAAGACTGCCGCCGTCTTCGTGAACTGCGTGCCCGTTAGCTGCATCCCGTCACCGGAGTCTCCGGCGAAGCGAATCGTCACACGGTCGAGTTCCTCGACGACGTGCTCGGGGCGTGTTGGGGTTTCAGTGGTCATGGAGCTCTGCTATCCACCCTCTGGTCTCTCCATCACCTGGTGAGGGCGTGGAGGCAGGTTGAG
>CAZKZR010000344.1:0-4087 GCA_964557245.1 uncultured Anaerolineaceae bacterium
GCTATCCACCCTCTGGTCTCTCCATCACCTGGTGAGGGCGTGGAGGCAGGTTGAGTACTTCTTCCGGATATTCCTCGGCGAGGTGCCGGACCAGTTCGCCAAGCCGCACCAGTCCCACTACCGTCCCGTTTTCCATCACGGGCAGCGTCCGGTAGTGGTGCTGCTGCATCAGGAATACGGCCTCGGCGATGCTGCGGTTTGAGGCGATCGTGCGCGGGTTCCGCGTCAGGACGGAATCGGCCAACGGTTGGTCCCAATCGAAACCATCGGCCATGCAACGCGTCAGGACATCCCGCTCCGTGAAAATTCCCACCACGTTGCCATCCTCAACCGCCAACACGCACGAACGCGAACCTTCCTGCATGGCGGCAACTGCTGAACGGACCGTGGTAAATGGAGAGACGACGGCTGGCTCATCGAGCGGCAGCTGACGGAGTGGCTGATTCACGAACCGGCTGAGCCGGGAGCGATCCATCTTTGTCTATTTCGTCGCCTTGGCAGATTCGCACCGGCGTGGTTCACGCTTGCGGCGCGCGCTGCCTCTGAGTGTACCCGGTTTGTGAAGGTCGTGCAGGCCGGGAAAACCCCGCATTACCCGCTTTCGGTTAGATATCCTGAATGCACCCTACGACTCTTCCCTATTTCAATCGGCGCTAACCACATTCTCCCTATGGGCCTTCAGCCTCCCGGCCGATATTCCCGTTAGCGGCCTTTGCCCTCGGAGAACCACGGCTCATGGCTTCCAAAGCACAGATTCAGACGGTCAAGGCTGACTTCCTCGATCCGTCTTTGTATGACGATGCGGGTCTTTCTGGTCTGCCCCGGCTCAGCCGCGGCACGCTGCTCGCTGCGCTAAGCCGCGCGCTGGACCTGGCTGAAGGCCGCCGCCCCGGCCACGCACAGCGCGTCGCCTACATTGGCGTCTTCCTCGCCAGCGAAATGGAACTGGAAGCTCAAAAGATCGAAGAAGTCTTCTTCGGCTGCCTCCTGCACGATGTCGGCATGGCCTCCAGCAGCCTTATGCCCCGTATCGATACCTCGCGCGGCGCCAGGCTCATCGCCGGCGGCAGCCGTACTACCGAGCTCCTCAACCAGGTGCCCCCCGGCGGCTGGAGCGAAGTGGTCGAAGCCATCGCTCACCACTGCGAAGAAGGCTCCCGCATCGTCCGCAAGATGGGCCTTAGCGAGGGCGTCGCTCGCGCCGTCGCCAGCCATCACGACTGCTGGGACGGATCTGGCTCGCCCAATGCCGAACCCGGCGAACGTGTCCCGCTGGTCGCCCGCATCGTCGCTCTCGCGGATCGCGTCGAATCATTCATCGACGCCGAATCCTCACCCCTCATCATCCGCCGCAAGGGTCCCGAACTCGTCCGCGAGATGGCCGGCAGTGAAATTGACCCGGCCCTCGCCAACCGCATGGCTGAGATCGCCACACGTGACGACTTCTGGCTTGGCCTCTACGACAACGATCTCGCTTCCGCGCTGATGTCCCTCAACTATGGCGGCATCCTTGGCCGGGACGAACTGTTCGATTTCCTCGGCGTCGTCAGCGATGTCGTGGATGCCCGAAGCGGCCGAGAACACGGCCGCGGCCGCCGCGTCGCGGACCTCGCGCGCCGCGTCGCGCTCCAGTGCGACATGACCGAGCGCCGCGCAGACCTCGTGAAGGTCGCCGCACTCTTGCAGGACATCGGAACACTCGGCGTCCCGGTGCACTATCTGAGCAAGCCCGACATCCTCAGCGTCGACGAAATGTCGGCCGTCCAACTGCACCCGGCGTACGCGCGGGACATCCTGAGCGAGATCCCGGGGCTCGGCGCCGCGGCCTGGTGGGTTGGCTGCCACCACGAACGCGTGGACGGCAAGGGATACCCCGGCATGCTCGAAGGCGCCGAAGTCCCCGCCGAAGCGCAGATCATCGGCATGTGCGAAGCCTTCGACGCGCTCACCAGTGAGCGGCCGTATCGGCGCGCGATGCCGCGGTCCGAGGCTCTCGAAGTGATGCGCGGCCTTTCCGGCACCCGCTTCGATCCCTACCTGCTGACCCGCTTTGAAGACGTGGCAGCACCGACTGAGGCCTGACGAGCGTCCGGAGCGCTCTGGCAACCCGCTTCTCAGGAGAAGGCCCGGCGGAAAACGGGCCTTCTTCGCGTCCGCTCTTACCAACGGCTTTACGCTCCCCGCGATTTCGCCCTTCCTGGCTCTTGGATGCTGGTCTTCCTGGGAGAACACTGTGTAGAGATGGCCGCACCCGCCGGTCCTTACTCGCCAACCTCAACATCCCGTGGCCGCCCAACTCGACTCGGCCTCGGGCTTCTAATCATCTCCCTGGCCGCCGCGTTCGCCTATTTCAACCGCTCCGAAATCTCGCCGGCGGGTCATGCGGCGGCACACGCCCGGCCACTCTACCTCGCCTTCGCCGCCGCCGGCAGTATCGCCTACCTCGCGGCATATTCCGGCCTGTTGCGCGCCTCCCTCGGGGCAGTTGGCTACCGGATAACGTGGCGGCGCTCCTGGCTCGTCGGGCCGGCGATCCACTTTTCGAACATGGCCATCGTCAACTCCGGGGGCCTCGGCGGCATGCCTGTCGTCGTCGCCGAAGCGAAACGTTCTGGGCAGCCGGTTCCTTCAGCGGTCCTTGGTTATTTCATTACGGCCCAGCTCGGCCACCTCGTGTTCGCGATTTTCCTCGCCGTCGCGCTCGTCCTGGCTTCGGCCGCGGGCGAACTGAGCGGCGCCGAGGTAGCCGCAGCCGCCGTCTTCGGGTGCTATACGCTGGCCAGCCTCGGAGTTATGGCAACTGCGGTGCGCAGTGAACGCGCATTCTTCTGGCTGCACGCCCTGCCTTCCCGCCTATGGCGAGCACTGAGGAGGCTCCTCCGCCGCCCCGCCGAGGCAGCTTCCCACGAAGATCCTCGCGAACTCTACGAATCCATTCGGGCGGTCTCGTCGAGGCCCCGGACGTTCCTCTGGCCGGTCGTCTATGCCGCGCTCATCGAGGTCATTGGCGTCTTCACTCTCTGGGCGGCGCTATCTGCATTTACCGGCTCCGGCGGCCTCATGACGCCGATGCTCGCCTACGCAGCCGGCGTGCTGTTCTCGGCCGTTGGCTTCCTCCCCGCCGGCCTCGGCTTCGCGGAGGCGGGGCTTGGCCTCGCGCTCCGTCAGTCCGGCGTACCAACGGCGGATGTCGCGCTCGTCGTCGTGGTCTATCGGATCTTCGAAGCGTGGTTGCCCTTCGTCGCGGGGGCGGTCGCGCTGCACTTCCTCAACGCCGGCCAGGCCGTCGAATCGGCGCCGCGGCCGGGCATCGCCGGCGGCGCACGACGGCGCATCGTCGCGGCTGGGGCGGCCGTTATGGGGCTGCTCAACATCCTCCTGGCCGCTCGAAAGCACCCATTGGTCCGACTCGGCCCTCTTCACGAACGGATCCCACATGCCGCCGTGACTTCCTCTCGGTACGCGTTGCTCGCCGCCGGGATTGCGCTGATCGCCTCGACGCCGGGCCTCCTCCACGGCAAACGCCAGGCATGGGTCATCTCCACCGTCGCCATCGCGGCCGCGCTGCTCGCCCATCCCTTTAAACGAGTGGACTACGTCGGCATCGCAGCGAACGCCTCGCTGCTTGGCGCGCTGCTTGCATTCGCACCGAGTTTCCCCGCCCGAAGCGACCCGGCGAGGGCTCGCCAGGGCCTCCTCTGGCTCCTTATCGGCGAACTTGGTGTCCTCGTCTACGGAGTTTCCGGCCTCTATTTGCTCGACCGGCACTTCGCGGGGTCGACCACGTTCCTCGATTCCCTCGAGGACGGTATCCGGCTGCTGTTCGTGCTCCCGTCAACCACGATCGAACCCGTCACGCGCCACGGGGCGTGGTTCATTGATTCGGTCAGAGCAGCGGCGATTGCCGTGTTCCTGATCAGCGCCTACCACCTGCTCCATCCGGTCGTCCATCGGCATACCTCAGGGCGAGACGAGCGCGCCCGCGTTGCAGCACTCCTCGAACGCTATGCCGCCAATTCCATCGCCTACTTTCATCTGCTTCCGGACAAGTCCTACTTTTTCCCGGCGGTGGGCGAGGCGTTTATCG
>CAZKZR010000345.1:0-4076 GCA_964557245.1 uncultured Anaerolineaceae bacterium
GGTGGCGTGGACGGCGAAGACGCGCGACTGGAGGGCGGCCGGGGCAGCGGCGGTGAGGGCGGCGCGGGAGCTGACCAGGGCGACGCTGAGGGTGGCGCCGATGAGGAATGCCACGGGCATGGCAATGGCCGCGGTGGTGTTAAAGGAGGCTTCGAAGTGCGCAAGCGGGGGCACCTGGCTGTAGGAGAAGGCGGCACTCACCCCCCAATCCAGGGAAGCGAGCGCGAACACAGCGAGGGCCATGCCGGCAATCGAGAGCCGCATTGCGCGCGCAGCGCCTTCGAGGGAGAGAGCGGTGGCGGCCCAGGCGAGGCCGAGGGCGGCGCCGGCGATTCCCGGGACCAGCACCAGGGCGGCCCCTTCGTTTCCGAGGGAGAGGTCATGTTCCAGGTAGAGCGGGAAGGCGACGAGGATGACGTGGGTGACCAGCGACTTCACCGAATTGACGGCGAGCGCATCACGGGCGGCGGGGGATTGGGCGAACACGGCGAACGTCTGGCGGAGGCCGTCGAAGTGGCGGTGGCGTGGCGAATCGTCGCGGGGCACGGCGCCTTTGAGGCGAGCGGCCAGGAGGTGGGTGAGGCTCATGTGGACGAGCACGATGCCGAGCGCGCCGGCAATCGCGGCCTGGGTACCGCCGAGGTAGTAAAGGGCGGGGGTGACGACGATGAAGCCGCTGGCCTGGCCGCAGTACTGCATTGCGACGAGGAGCGAGTGAACGCGGCCCGGAGAACGGCGGCAGAGCGCCTTCACGAGTGCCATTTCAGATGTGCTGTGGACCTGGGAGACGGCGGCGTAGACGAAGGCGAGCCAGGCGATGGTGTACGTGGATGGGTTGGCGAGGAGGGCGATTGCGACGATTGAGGCGCGGCCGATGGAGCCGACGGCGAAGCCGCGCGCGGGGCCAAGACGGTCAGCGAGCGCGCCGCCGGGTAGGCCGAAAATGATGGAGGAGACGGTCATCGCGATGATGACTGAACTGAGGCCCATGGCCGAGTGGCCACCGGTCCCGGCGATGACCAGGACCGCGGCCAGGAAGGTGTTGTGAGCCACCTGGCCGGTAAAACGGGCGCCATAGTAGAGGGCGAGATTGGAACGCATTGCGACCTGGTCTCTGTCCTCCACTTTCAGCAATTGAGCCACGCTTTGATTAACGGCTCCTTCGAAAGAGGCCGCAGGCTGGCGTAGCAGGCTGACCGTATCACTCAGATGTGACGACGAGGGAAATCTTTGCGAAATCCTTCACGAAACCTTTCGAAGATCAGGGATTCTCCCGAGCCGCGGGGCTTGTTACGGCACTGCAACACCGGCATCGATGCGAGTTACGCGTATCTGACGGACCCGACACTAGGGTGGAACCATGCTTCCGGGGAACCGGATTTGGAGGACCTATGGGCATCGTTGCATGGCTCATCTTTGGTTTGATTGCCGGGGCAATCGCGCAGTTGCTGGTACCGGGTGAAGACACGGGCGGCGGCGGGCTGCTCGGCATCCTGATGACGATCGTCATCGGAATCGTTGGCGCCTTCATCGGAGGTTGGGTGGGCGTCCAGCTTGGCTGGGGTTCCGTCACATCGTTCGACATCCGCAGCCTGGGATTGGCGATCCTTGGCGCAGTCCTGCTTCTCATCCTGCTGCGGGCAATTCGCGGCGGCTCAAGAAGCCTGGCGTAACCAACCAGGCTGGGCTCCTCCCGGAGGCCTCCTCTACGCGAGGGGGCCTTCAACCTGTCCGGCGCGGCGCGTAGTCTCGCGCGATGCCGCGAGGACAGGTGGACCTGGGCACACGCATCCAGGTGGTAGGCCCGAGTTGTGCGGGAAAAAGCACGCTCGCGGAAGAGCTCGCACGCCGCCTGGGGCTTGAGTTCGTCGAACTCGACGCGCTGTTCTGGCTCCCCGAGTGGACGGAGCCGAGCGAAGAAGCCTTCGGCGTGAAGCTGATGGAGGCGACTGGCGGCGGGCGATGGGTGATGGCGGGGAATTACTTCCGGCACACCTCGGAGCGATTTTGGGCGGACATCGACACGGTCATCTGGCTGGACTTTCCGCTGCGGACGGTGCTGCCGCGAATTGTGCGGCGGTCCTGGAGGAGGCACCGCCGGAACGAGCTGCTCTGGGGCACGAACTACGAGCGATTCTGGCCGATGTGGAAGCTGTGGCGGCTGGATTCTTTGCTGGGCTACACGATGCGGCGGCATCGGCAGTACGGCCAGCGGCTGAGGAGCGCCCAGGGCGAGCCGCGCTTCGCCGGAGTGCAGTGGGTCCAGCTGCGGAGCCCGGCAGAGGTGCGGAGATGGCTCGCGACGGTTGGGTGAACTAGTCGCCGCCGGGCGGCACGGGGTGTGCGGAGGAGATATCCAGCTTGTGGCCGCTCAGCAGCGTGACGGTGCCGTCAGGCTCGGCGATGGTCTCGAGATATTCCCGGGGCAGCTTGCGCAGGAACTCCATCGCGCAATCCACGCAGATGCCATGGGAAACGCGAGGACCGCTGCCGGAAACCGGCGCTTCGCACCACGCGCAGACCACGGTCACGTCTTCGGCCACGATCCGAAGCTAGCATTCGCGCCGCCAGATTTGGGGGCGTGCTACCGGAGTTCAACCATCCGGCCGCCCAGTTGCTACTCAACGCGGGGCTCCGAGACGTCATACCCGATCGGTCGCTGCTGAGAGTAGTCCCAAACGGGAGGTTTCCCGCCGCATGTTCCCGAATGAGAAGTTCGGATGTTTCCAATCGGGATTCTCCCCGATGGGGCATGGGGCGGCCGGCGGAGATGCTGCATGCATGAACGACGACTACCCGATTCTTGCCGCGGTTGCCGCGCACCCAACCCACCCCTACGCCTTGCTCGAACATCTCGGTCAGACGGGACTCGCCGTGACGCGGAGCACGCTCTACCGGCGCGTGGAAGCACTGGTGGCGCAGGGCTGGCTAGCGGCCGATGACATTCGCGGTGAGAACGGGCACTTCCGGCGGGCGTTGAGCCTCACACGGAGCGGCCGGGAGCGGGTGCGGAAGGAAACGCTCGCGGTGCTGAAGGAGGAGCCGTTGGAGAGTCCACAGTTCGCGCTGGCGGTCGCGGCGGCGGGGAACGAATCGCCAGAAGCGCTGACGGCGGTGCTTCGGCCGCGGATGGCGCTGGCGGCGCGGAGACTGACCGAAGAGGAACGGAGCCTCTCGGCGCAGGGACCTTCGGTCCAGGGCGTGGCACAGTCGCGGCGGATAGCGCACTTGCAGGCGGATATCAGCTGGTTGCAGGGGTTGTTGGGCCGCCGGACGGTGGAGGCGTCAGGAGGAGAGAGAGCGTCCGCTCAGAGGGTTGTACACGGTTAGTCCGTGTATGGGAGGGAACCGCTGATCGGCGGTCCAGATTTCTGTCGCGCCGCGATGGAGCGCGACCGTGCCAATCGCCAGGTCGAAGATTGCTGCGCCCACGGGCCGTTTAAGCTCGACTTCTCGCAGGAATCGCCGTTCGAAGCGACGATCAGGATGAGCAATCGGAGCTCGTGCCAACCATTCGTTGAGGAATGCGAGCGCCTCGCCGGCGGCGGCGCCGTAACCACGCGGTTCTGTGACGACGCGCCAGAACTCTCCGACGCAGAAAACGGGAGTGATGAAGTTGTGACCGTCTCGGGCGGATTGGAGGACGGCCGTGCGCGACTCAACGGATCCGGGCGCGCTCCGCACCATGAGTGCGGCAAGGATGTTGGAATCGATGGCGATCGTGGTCAGGATGCTTTTCCACTTCGCGTCCGATGCCCAGATCCATCTTTCATGGCTGCGTCGAGCACGCGGACGAAGTCTTCCCAGCCCTCGTAGAGGGCTCCGCGGCTTTCAAAGCCGCCGTAGGTGTCACGAGAGCTGAGAAGCCGGTTCCGCAGCGCCTGTTCGAGCAGCTCCCGCAGGGTGATTCCTTCCTCGATCGCGGCTTTCTTGGCGGCCTTCAGCAGGTCGTCGTTGATTTCCACGGTGGTCTTCACCGGCCCATATTACCATATTGCCGTAGACCCATAAATATGGGTCGAACCAGCGATCAGTACGACCTTCGCGGGGGCGAACGATCAGCGAGGGTGGCTCAG
>CAZKZR010000346.1:0-4073 GCA_964557245.1 uncultured Anaerolineaceae bacterium
CTCTGACATGGGCGCTGACGTCCTCAAGGTCGAAACCCCCGCCGGCGGAGACCTTGGGCGCGCGCTCGGTGTCGGCCGCGACGGCTTCTGTTCCTATTTCGAAGCCCTCAACCGCGGTAAGCGCAGCATCACCCTCGACCTCCGCCAGGAGGCGGCGCGCGGCGTCATCCACCGCCTCATCGAAACCCACGATGTCCTCGCCGAGAACTTCCGTCCCGGCTTCCTCGATTCCGTCGGTCTGGGCTACGACGAACTGAGCAAGGTGAATCCGCGCCTGATTTACGCCACCAATAGCGGCTTCGGCCCCCGCGGAACTTGGCGAGAACGCGGCTCGTTCGATGTTGTCTCCCAGGGCATGAGCGGCGCCATGGTCTCCATGGGCGGCGGCCCTGGCATGGAGCCGCGAAACGCACCGTGGGGACTCGCCGACCAGGTTGGTTCGATGGTCTTCGCCTTCGGCATAACGAACGCGATCGTCGCCCGCGAAAGGTTCGGCGTGGGCCAGAAAGTGGATGTCTCGCAACTCGGCGCAATGCTCACCCTCCAGGCCCTCGGCCTGCAGGCCTTCCTGCACAACGAGCGGCAGGGCGTGCTCCCCTACGCTCGCGCCGGCAATCCGCCCTTCTCCTGGTACCAGGGCAGCGATGGCCGCTGGGTCACAGTCGGCGTCCTCGATCCCAAGAACTGGCCGAAACTCTGCGCCGCCATCGAACGCCCGGACCTCGCCACCGACCCGCGCTCCGCGGACGCCTTCGCGCGCTCGGAGAACCGCGATTGGGTGTTCGCCGAGCTTGAGAAGGCGTTCGCGAAGTTGCCTCGCGATGAAGCCATGCGCCGCCTCATCGCCGCGGACGTCCCGACCGGACCCGTTTACGAATATGCCGAAGTCGCCGCCGATGAGCAGATGTGGGTCAACGGCTATCTCGCCCAGATCGAACACCCGAACTTCGAGAACCACCGCGTGGTTGGTGTCCCTGTCGAACTCAGCCAGACGCCGGGCGGCGTCCAGGGGCCCGCGCCCGAACTCGGCCAGCACACGGAGGAAGTCCTGCTCGAACTGGGCTACTCGTGGGACGAAATCGAGGCGTTCCGCGAATCAAACGTGACCTACAGGCCCTGACTGCCTTGGCGAAAACTCCCGGCCTTTAGCCGCACACATCCACTCCTCCCCGCTCCGTCGTATGAAAAGGTGGCAGAGCCAGGAGGAGGGAAGCCATCTGACTCTGCCACGGAGGGGGAAGCCGGCACTGTTTGGCTACAGTGCTGGCGCCTCGACTCTACAACGCTACCGCGTGCCAGTGTGTATCAGTTCGGGAAAGTTCATGGCGGGAATCTGGCGGTCTCACTCGCCCCCGGCCGGCGAGCCGCCGTGTATCGCACCCGAAGCCACTGATGCTGGTTGCTTCTCCGGCCGCGCAAACAGCACGACCACAGCGGCCAGGTAGGTGAGTCCCGCGGTCACCGTGAACGGCACCGTGTACCCGTTCGTCTGGTCGTGCAGCCAGCCCACCCCAATCGGCCCGAGCCCGCTGCCCGCCTGCCCCGCCAGTGAGATCAGCCCGAATACCGCCCCGAACGACACCATCCCGAAGATCTCGCCGACGATCAGCGACTGCATCATGTAGATGTTCCCGATCGTCAGGCCGAAGATGAGCGTCAGTGCCCACGTCGCCGCGACGTTCTCGATGTGGATGATCAGGAGGATTGCCGTCGCCTGCACCACGAACAGCACCACCGTCAGCATCCGCCGGTCGACCCCGTCCGCGAAAATCCCGACCACCAGCCGCGCGATGATGCTCCCAAACGCAGTCACGCTAATCGTGAAGGCAGCTTCGTTACGAGAACCCAGCCGGTCCTCGAGGAAGTTGACCTGGTGGATGATGTAGCCCGTCTGCGCCACCAGCACCAGCAGGAACGCGATGAAGATCGCCCAGAATCCCACCGTCCGCATGGCCTCCGTCCGGCTCCACTGGCGGTACTGCGCAGCCATCTCCGGTCGCGCTGCAGCCACGCTCGCCGCGCCCGGCGCATCGCCGTCCGGGCCCAGGCCCATCTCGCCAGGTTCGAACACCACCACCATCAGGATCACCGGGATCGCCACGATCAGGACCAGCGCACCGAGGATCGGCGTCGCCAGCTCCAGGCCGCCCGACTCCACCAGCGCGCTCGCAATTGGCGCCAGGATCACGCCTCCAAGCGAGACACCGGTCGAAGAGACGCTCATCGCAAGCGCTCGCCGCCGCACGAACCAGCGCGTCATGATCGCGTTCACCGCGATGGAGCTCGACATGCCGAACGCCACCGCGAAGATGAAGTACACGAGGTACAGCTGCCAGAGCTGGTCGACCAGCCCGATAAACGCCGCGCTGATGCCGTTGATGACCGTCCCAATGAGCATGAACTTGTTCGGCCCATAGCGGTCCACGTACGGCCCGACGATGGCCGACGTGAGCCCCGAGACGCTGAAGTAGATCGCCGGGGCGACGCTTACCTGGGTATCGCTCCAGCCGTGGGCGTCACGCAGCGGCTTCAGGAAAATAGGCAGCCCGTAATAGCCGACCCCGACGCCCACGAACATCAGGCAAGCGCAGGCAATCGCGATGTACCAGCCGTAGAACACTTTGCGCGGGAGAAGCCTCGCGGCAATCGGTTCGCGTACCACGGGCGCAGAAGTCATTCGCGGCAGTCTAACGGAATCGTCTCATCGGAGGCGCGCACGCAGGAGGCGCATGGCATTCGCCCCTCAATCCGAAATCCAAAATCGCTCAGCGCCCCTCGAACACCGGCGTCGTCTTCTCCACGAACGCGCGCGCCGCATTCAAGTGGTCCTGCGTCTTCCCGCTGGCGATCATGTTCTCCGCCTCGCGCTGCAGCGTCTCCGAGAACGAATGCGTCGCCCCGAACGTGAAGTTGTCCTTCATCCGGCTCAGCGCAAGCGTCGGCCCTGCCGCCAGCCGTTCCGCCAGCGCCATCGTCTCGTCCATCAGCGATTCGTGCGGCACCACTTTCGTCACCAGGCCGAGGTCCAGCGCCTGCTGCGCATTCAGGATGTCCGAGAGGAAGTACAGCTCCTTCGCCTTCAACGGCCCAACCAGCCGCTGCAACAGCCACGTCCCACCGAAGTCGCCGCTGAACCCGACTTTCGCGAATGCCGTCGTGAAGCGCGCCTGGTCGCTCGCAATCCGCAGGTCCGCCGACATCGCGACGCTCAGTCCCGCGCCCGCGGCCACGCCGTTGATCGCGCAGATCGTGGGCTTCGGCATCTCCTGGAGCAGGCGGGAGATCTCTTCCTGCTGGCGGAGGGCTTCGACCCCGGTCAGCACCGGGGCGCCGCCACCGCCGCCGCCGTTCCGGTCCGCCATGCCTTTCACATCGCCGCCCGCCGAAAACGCCCGCCCGTTGCCGGTGATCACCACCGCGCGCACCGCAGGGTCATCGGCGGCTTTCTGGGCCACCCGGAACATCGTGTCGAGCATCTCAGGGTTCATCGCATTCAGCGATTCCGGGCGGTTCAGCGTCATCACGCCCACGGCGCCGCGCGTTTCGAACAGGACGGTGTCAGACATGGTTCTCTCCTCGATGCCGGCTGCCTCGCAAGCGTAGGCCCGGCCGTGTGTGCGAAGTTTACTGCTGGACGAGCGTGATCTTGTTCCCTTCTGGGTCCGTGATCCACGCCAGCGTCGGCTGTCCGGCCGGCTGGAACGGCTCCCGCAGCACCGTCCCGCCGAGGCCCTTCGCCTTCTCAATCGTCGTCGCCAAATCCAGCACCTGGATGTACAGCGTTACGCCGGATTGCTCGCTTTGCAGGATGTGCCCGGTAATGGTCTCCGGCGCGCAAATCCCCGGCGAGATCTGCCGCACCCGGCCCTCGGCCCCAATCTGCCAGTTGAACACGCTGGAATAGAACGCCGACATCTTGTCCGCGTCCTTCGCCTGGATCTCCCAGTGCACCACCGGCCGTACCCAGTCCTCAGCCATCGAATCACCCCCGAAGTTCAGAGCCGGAAGCATACCCGAATCCTTCGCCGCGCTCCGCGCGATCTTCTTCAGCTCGTCCATCAGCGGGGTCTTGG
>CAZKZR010000347.1:0-4062 GCA_964557245.1 uncultured Anaerolineaceae bacterium
CGAGAAAGTCCACGGACCGTTCGCCGAAGAACTGACGCGCACCATGCGAGAAATTCAAATGGGTCGGGCTCGCCGCGATGCCTTCCTGGACATGGCAGACCGCACCGGCGTGGACGAACTTCGAGCGCTCATTAATGCCGTGGTCCAGGCGGAGTCGATGGGCATCAGCATCGGCGGCGTAATCCGCGTCCAGACCGGGGTGATTCGAACGAAGCGCCGCCAGAAGGCTGAAGAACAAGCCTTCAAAGCGCCGATCAAAATGGTCTTCCCACTGGTGTTCTTCATTTTCCCGGCGATCATGATCGTCATCGGCGGCCCGGCGGTGATCCAGCTCAAGAACCACCTCTAGTTCTAGCCGCGGGTGACGCCAGTAGGCCCTCTGCGAGGGCCTGCTTGGCGTTCAGGTAAGCCGCGGGAACAACATGACCACAGCGGCGCCGGCGGCGAGGTATGGCCCATAGGCGAATGTCGAGCCACGCCCGCGGAGCACCAAGAGAGCTGCGGCGACAAGCCCGCCGGCAAGCACCCCATACAGGAGTGCAGGCATCAGATCCGGCCACCCGAGCAACGCTCCCATCAGCACGACCAGTTTCAGGTCACCGCCGCCAAAGCGAAGAAACCCGAGCACCACAGCAACGCAGACGGCCGCCCCCGTCCCGATAGCGATGTCCGCCACGGCGCGGTCCGGCCACGCCCAGCTCAGAGCCAGCGCAGCAACGACGGCCGGATAGGTGACTACGTTGGGGATCCGCCGGCGGTCGAAATCAGTGCTGCTGAGCGTGACGAGCACGACCAGGAAGGCCGCGGTGAGCAACCTTGGGCCAAGGTCGTAGTACCCGGGCCGAGCCGCCGCGGCCAGAGACGCTCCAGCCGATACCGCCGCGAACGCCTGCAGTGCCCGGAGCTTCCGGCCGGCCGCCGGTTCCGCGCGGTAGGCGGCTTCGCTGTACAGACGATGCTGATACATCGGCAGCACGAAGCCCAGGACGCCGCCCATGAGCCCTGCCCCGACCATGAGCGCAATCTCCACCGGCCGGACTATCGGAGGATGACGCGCTACCGGCAACGGCACAGGATCGATACACTCGCGGCCATCCTTGCCGGGAGCTGTGCTTGTCACCGTCGATTGACTGGGATGCCGCCACGGACGAGGCGGTGGCATTGCTGCGCGAATACCTGCGCATCGATACCTCTAACCCGCCCGGGAACGAATCCGCCGCCGTCGAATTCGTTTCCCGAATTCTGGCGGCGGAAGGCATACCGTTCGAAATCGCGGAGGGGATCCCCGGCCGCGCAAATCTGTTCGCCCGGCTGGGCCCAGCGTCGGGTGGCGTGTGCCTACTCAATCACACCGATGTTGTTCCAGTGGAGCGGCAGTTCTGGGATCGCGACCCGTTTTCCGGAGACCTGGTGGATGGCATGGTCTGGGGCCGCGGGGCCCTGGACATGAAAGGGATGGGAATCCTGGAGCTGGTGGTGTTTCTGCTGCTCCATCGCCAGCGATTGGCGCTCAACGCCTCACTGAGTTTCCTGGCCGTGGCCGATGAGGAGGCCGGCAGTGCCGCGGGCGCCGCCTGGGTCGCCGAAAACAGACCGGCCTGGATGGATACCGACCTGGTAATCAATGAGGGTGCCTACGGCCTCGCCTTTCCAACCGGCGCTCAGATGTTCCAGGTCGCACCGACAGAAAAGGTCCCGTTCTGGTTGAAACTCACCGTCCGCGGCCGCCCGGGGCACGGGTCAGTGCCGCACGGCGACAACTGCGCGGAGCATCTGGTGCGGGCCCTGGACCGGATAACGCGGTGGCAGCGCGAGCTGCGGCTTGTGCCGGTCATGCGGAGCCATTTCGATGCGTTGGGGAAAGCAGGAGTCCTTCGCGCCGGAGACGACGATGCGGCACGAAGGCTCGCACAACGCAACCCAGCGCTAAAAGCCCGGATGAGCAATACGGTCACCGTGACCACGATCACGAGCGGAATCAAGGTCAACGTGATCCCGGCCGAAGCTTCCGCGACGCTCGACTGCCGGCTCTTACCCGACGTCGAAGTGTCGACATTCCTTTCCGAATTGAGACAGGTGTTAGATGACGAGCGGGTCGAAATCGAAGTGCTGAATCAGTACGTCGGGGCCGAGAGCCCAATGGACACGCGCTTCGTGAGCGTGGTCAGCGATGTGATACGTGAACTGGCCGAAGGCGCGCACATCGCGCCGGAGATGACCAGCGGATTCACTGATTCCCGGATCTTCCGCCTGCGCGGAATACCGGCGTATGGATTCGTGCCCTGCCTCGTGCCGCCTGAGGAACTGGCCGGAGTTCATGGACACAACGAACGCATAAGTGTTGAGAACATCCGGCTTGGCCTGCAAGTCCTTTACGAAGTGGTTCGCAGGTTGGTAACGGAGTAATTATTTGGCCGACATCACGGCTCGTTGCGCACCAGCGCCTCGACCTCCGCGCGGAACGTCGCGAGTTGCTGCTCGGTCAACTCGTACCTGACGTCGCCGTTCTGCAGGGCAAACCACCGTTGTGCCAGCTCTTTCACGGAATCCGTAGCACCCGAGCCGGCTCCGGTCATCCGTGAGACGAGCGGCGAGAGTGGCCGTCCGAGGTCGTCCAGCGTCTTGGAACCCTGGAGCAACTCGATGGCGGAGAGCAGGTGAGAGGCGCCCACATCGTGCGCCCCGACGAAGTTCGCGACGGCCGATGCGGTTGTGAGTATGTCGCTTAGTCGAAGGCGCTCGCTCACGGCCTGAGGTTAGCCGACGACGTTCTCCGTTGCGAGGTCTCGTGCGCGCCGGGAACGCCCCGACAATACGAACTTCTCAACAGACCGCGAGAAGTCCTCGACTTCTTGCTCATTGAGCCCTTCGAACAGCCCACCGACGTAATCACGGATCTCCTCGCGGAGGTTCTCCTGGACCTCGATGCCTTTGGGCTCAAGCCAGATCTGAATGCCGCGCCGGTCGTTCGGCGAGACTTCTCGTCGAATGAACCCACCGCGTTCCAGGCGCTCCAGCAGCGCCGAGACTGACGGCCGGGTTACGTAAAGCCGCTCGGCAAGTTCTGCGTTGCTCAGGCCGCCCTGGTCCAGCAGGTGACCGAGCAGGCGAAGTTGTGTGACCGTCAGGTTTTCACGATCCCAGATGCGCATGCGAATGGCATCGAGCAACGCGCTTGCCTGGAAGAGCACGGTGATGGCCCGCTCGAGCTGGGGACTCCGTTCGGTAGTCATGTCGTTGGGACCCCGGTCGTTCAGGTTTCGCGAATTGTCGAGGGTGATGCGCCGCAGCGCAATGCACCTCAAACACGACCGTTTAAACATTGGTAAGGCTGTTAGCGTAAGGCTAACGGATCCTGTTAGACTCGCCTGCCAAAGCACGGAGGGATTCGAATGAAGTTCGGCATCTTCTATGAGCACCAGCTGCCCCGCCCCTGGGACGATGGCGAGGAACTGAAGCTGTTTCAGGATGCGCTTTCTCAGGTGGAACTCGCGGACAAACTCGGCATTGAGTACGCCTGGGAAGTTGAACACCACTTCCTGGAGGAGTACAGCCACTCCTCCTGCCCCGAGGTCTTCCTGGCGGCTGCCAGCCAACGCACGAAGAACATCCGGCTTGGTCATGGCATCAAGCTGATGCCGCCGGGATACAACAACCCGGCCCGGATCGCGGAAGAGATCGCCACGCTGGACCTCGTCTCGAATGGGCGCGTGGAATTTGGCACCGGCGAATCCGCGTCGCGCGCCGAGCTTGAAGGATTCAACATCAACCCCATGGAACGCCGCGCTATGTGGCGCGAAACGGTTGAGCAGGTCGCGAACATGCTGGCGATGGACCCGTACCCCGGGTACCAGGGCAAGTACTTCTCCATGCCGGTGCGCAACGTGGTCCCGAAGCCGGTGCAGAAGCCACACCCGCCGCTCTGGGTCGCCTGCTCGAACCGGGACACTATCCACCTAGCTGCCCAACTGGGCATTGGGGCGCTGACGTTCGCATTCGTTGACCCCGCGGAAGCAAAGAAATGGGTAGACGACTACTACGAGACGTTTAAGAACGAGTGCG
>CAZKZR010000348.1:0-4057 GCA_964557245.1 uncultured Anaerolineaceae bacterium
CGCTTCGAGATCGCCGGCTTCTTCGTAATAGGTAGTGAAGTCGCCGAAAGTGAGTTCGGGCATCGGCGGAGCGTAGCACCTCGCGCATCGAGGCGCGGGAGGCGCAGCACATAAGTGCTCTAGTAGAGGAACGCGCCGGCCGCCCGGAGCCGGGAGCGGAGCGATTGCACCGGTACATCCGCGAGCCCAACGCCGGATTGCAGGGCCATCGCGGCGCCAAGGCCGGCGGCCTCCCCGGTCGCGAAACAGGCAGGGATCTCCTTGGTCGCGTGGTGGGTGCGGTGGTCCACGGAGATGCAGCGCCCGGCGGCGGCGAGGTTCGCCGTACCGCGGGCGAGGAGTGAGTTCCAGGGGATGTCATAGGTGGAGCCGTACTTCGTCCAGTGGCCGGTGATGGCGATAGCGTCATCCCGGCGCTGGTCCATCTCTTCCCGCGAAAGCATGTGACGGCCGACCAGCCTTCGCGACTCGGTTATCCCCAGGGACGCGGCGAAAGCCGAGAGATAGGCGTGTTCGAAACCCGGCGCCTTGCCACGAAGGCGGTCGACTTCCGCGCGGACCAGGCGGCGGCATTCGACTTCGGCGTAGGTCAGGTCATCCGGGTTCGTCGCGTCGATCTGGCGTTCGATGCGTTCGGCGGCCCCCCATGGATGCAAGTAGCCGTTGTCCCAGATGGTCTTGTAGTAGCCAGGGCGAAGCTTCGAGCCTTCCGCGGCGTCCATATCGACGTTGGCGGTGCGGAACCAGAGCCATGGATGGACCTGCTCCGATTCGACGGGCTCACCCGCGAGCACGGCGATGTCCGCATCGCCGGTGCAGTCGATGACGGCGCCGCAGGCGATCGCTTCCCGGCCGGCCTTGGATTCAAAGATGACGTGGCTGATGCGAGCGCCGTCCTTCACCACGCCAACGGCCCAGCGGTGGAAGCGCAAGTCGACGCCGGCTTCGGCCACCATCGCGTCGGCTTCGCACTTGAACTCTTCGGGGTCGTAGGCGACGGAGTAGCGGACGACGTGCGGCGCGCCGCCCCAGACGAGGCCGAGGCGCTGGTACTTCTCCACGAGGCCGGCATCCGGGAGGCCCCATTCGTCTTTCGGCGGGAAGAGGCAGGCGTTGCGAGCGGCGAGACGATCGACCATCTCCTGGCAAAGCCCCGCGATGACCTGCTTGCCGCGGCCATCATCGAGCGTAAGGAGGAGGATGATCAGGCCGTTGGTGGCCATGCCGCCGAGCGAGCCGTAGCGTTCGACGAGCATGGCGCGGGCGCCGGCCCGGCGAGCGGCCACGGCCGCGGCAATGCCGGCGGCGCCGCCGCCGATGACCAGGACGTCGGTTTCCGCGATGACGGGTGTTTCGCGCTGTGGTTCGGTGATGGTGGCTGGCACGCGCGGATTGTAGAGCCGCCAGCGAAAGAAGCGCGTGAGAAGGCGCGCCGGGGCGATTACACTTCCCGCACTTTAGCGCCGGAGGCACACAGCCATGCCCGAACAACCACTCCCTTCCGAAGCCGATGTCCAGGGGTACTTCGACCGTTGCAGCAACTGGGGCCGCTGGGGCGCCGAGGATAGCGCGGGCACTGTGAACCTGATTACCCCGGAGAAGCGGCGGGAAGCGGCTTCACTGGTGAAGTCGGGGAGGGCGGTTTCGCTCGCCTATCCGTTGAACACCGTTGGCGGGCCCGGGAACTGGAACCCCGCCCAGCACTACCTGCGGACGGGACCGGACTTCTCGGTCGATTACATCGGGCTGCTTTTCCACGGCTACGCGACCACCCACGTGGACGCGCTCTGCCACATCTTCTGGGAAGGCAAGATGTACAACGGCAAACCGGCGAGTGACGTGACCTCCAACGGAGCCCGGTCAGGCGCCGTGGACGCCTGGAAGACCGGGATCACCACCCGCGGCGTGCTGATCGACATTCCGCGGTTCCGCGGCGAGCCCTACGTGGCGCTGGACAAGCCCGTCAGGGCGTGGGAACTGCATGACGCCGCGGCGGCGCAGGGTTCGCCGCTGAAGCCCGGCGACGCCGTGATCGTCTACTCCGGCCGCGGGGCGTACTTCGCCGCGAACCCGAACGCCATCCCCGGCGCGGCCCCTTCACCGGGCCTCCACGTGGATACGGTCCCCTACCTCAAGGAGAACGACGCGGCCATCCTCGGCTGGGACCAAATGGACGCCACGCCCTCGGGCTACCAGACGTTCAAGGGGCTCTCGGTCCATGTGCTGACCATCGTGTTCGCCGGAATGCCGTTGCTGGACAACGCCTACCTGGAGCCGGTGGCCGAAGCGTGCCGGGACGAAAACCGCTGGGAGTTCTTACTGACCATCAATCCCCTGAACGTCCGCGGGGGCACCGGTTCGCCGGTAAACCCGGTAGCGATCTTCTGAGTTTGCCGGGCACTTTTCGGTAGCCCGGCCTAGGATGAGGGTTGCGGCTCACTAGCCGAAGGAGAGCACTGATGCGCCTTCGAACGATTGCCGGGATAAGCGCCGGGGTTGCCGGGGCGCTGGTTGCCGTGCCGGGGTACTACCTCGCGCGGCGACTGCATCACGAAGGCTTCCGGCCTGAACGGGACCGGGTGCCGGATGCGCTCGACCTCCAGGTGACCGCGATCAGCGACGAACTCGTGACCCTGCGCCGGGCCGCCAAGGCGCCCGCCCTGGCTCCCGATGCACCGGGGCAGTACTTGCTCCAGGGCGCGCGCGGGTGGGGATACACCGGCCCTGTGCTTGAATCGAACGGGCTCATCGCGATTCGCGAATACCATCCCGGCCCGGGCGATATCCGCGCCGGCGATTACGTGCGGCTGGACGGCTGGGCCCACCCGGATGACCCGATGGAAGCGCACGGCCTGCCGTTCGAAGACGTCACATTCGAGTCGCCGCTGGGCCGTTTCGATGCGTGGTACCTTCCCGGAACCACCGAAACCTGGGCGATCCTGACGCACGGGAAGGGGGCGACGCGGCGGGAGAGCCTCCGGATGCTGCCGGCGCTGGCGGATGCCGGCTTCCACTGCCTGGTCATTACGTACCGGAACGACGCAGGGCAGCCTTCGGCGCCTCGGAACGTTTACAGCTACGGCCGCGACGAATGGGAAGAACTCGACGGCGCCGTTTCGTACGCTCTCGGTCACGGCGCGAACGACATCGTGCTGGCCGGGTACAGCATGGGGGGCGCGATCACGCTTTCGTTCATGGCCAACTCGGCACAGACCGCCCGTGTCTCCGCTCTGATCCTCGATGCGCCCATGACGCACCTTGGCGAGACGGTAACGCATGGCGCGCGCCTGGCCGGGCTGCCGACACGGTTCCTCGCTGTCTCGAACCGGATAGCCGCTCGCCGCTACCGCTTCCGCTGGGCCGACTTCGACTACCTTGGGACGATTTCCGAGTTGAAGGTGCCCGTGCTCCTGTTCCACGGCGACGCCGATCGCACGATTCCGGTGGAGTTGAGCGACAGCATCGCGGCGCTGCGCCCGGACATCGTGCGCTACGTCCGGGTGCCAGGGGCCGGACACGTGCGGTCATGGAACATCAACCCCGAGGCGTATCTCGAGACCGTCACCGACTTTGTCCGGACGCGGCGCCCGGTTTCTCCCCAGTGAGGCGAGCGCTTCCGGCGCCGAAAGCGCTGCTCCGAGACGTGATTGGGCTCAGGCTCGCGATCTTCCTGGTTGCCATTCCGGTGATCCTGCCCGGCCTGGCCTGTGACGGATCCGGGTTTCCCGACCCGACGCCCACGCCAGGGCCAACCGCGACGCCAACCGCTCCACCGGTAGAGGGCAGTTTCTCCGTGTCGAAGGTCGCGTCCGGATTCACCCGTCCGACGTTCGTGACAAATGCGGGCGACAACTCCAATCGGCTCTTCGTGCTTGAGAAGCCGGGCCGGATCCGACTGATTAAGTCGGGTCTGCTGGTGGCGCAGCCCTTC
Organism: uncultured Anaerolineaceae bacterium; assembly: GCA_964557245.1. GTDB lineage: Bacteria > Chloroflexota > Dehalococcoidia > Tepidiformales > Tepidiformaceae > Amarobacter. The sequence goes on from CAZKZR010000348.1 coordinate 3,932, forward strand.
CTCGATATCACGGCTTTGGTGAGTTCGAGTGGCAACGAACAGGGACTGTTGGGACTGGCGTTCCACCCAGATTTTGAGAAAAACGGCCGGTTCTTCGTCGCCTATACAGCCCAGGACGCTGACAAC
>CAZKZR010000349.1:0-4042 GCA_964557245.1 uncultured Anaerolineaceae bacterium
GACCGGCCTGGTGGCTGAGCAGCCACTTCACCGGAATGTCCTGCTTGCCGGCCTCGCCGAATTCCGGCCAATACCGAACGACGGGCGCTTCGACATCGAGCAGGCCGCGGTCAACGAGGATCGCGGCCTCCGCGGCGGCGACGCCCTTTGTCGTTGAGTACAGGTTCACGATCGTGTCCTGCGCCCACGGACGAGTCCGTTCTTTGTCGGCGTGACCGGCCCAGATATCGACCTTCGTCTCGCCGTCGACGACGACGGAGACGGACGCGCCGACCTCGCCGTGTTCGCGAAAGCTCTTCGCCAGCGCGTCACCGACTCGCTCAAAGCCAGGAGCGATGCTCCCTTCCACCTGTACGTCAGCCATCGGATCGTCCTCCTATGCGGACGCGAGTCTACCGGCCCGGAGGGCCCGCTTACGACGATTACTGTTATGTTGCCTTCGCCCAGAACGCGACCGCGAACGGATTGGGCTCGACCCGAACATCGGCGAACCCGGCCGCGCGCAGGCGGTCCGCAAGCGTCGCAGGGTCAACGGGCGTGCAGATGTCGTCCTCGTGGAAGCTGCGAAACTCGGGGCTGTCGAGGCTGTCACTGCCCATGACCGTGCCACCCGGGCGAACGACGCGGTTCAGCTCGGCGAACATGCGGTCCTGCAACTCGGGAGTCGGCAGGTGGTGCAGCATCGTCAGGCAGATGGCGGAACTGAACGTGTTGTCGGCGAAGGTCATCGCCGTTGCGTCGCCCTGATGGACGGTCAGGTTCGAACCTGCGAAGCGTGCCGCCAGCGCCGCGGCAAGGTCCACATCGAGTTCAACGGCGGTCATCCTGGGCACAAGCGTCGCCAGCACGTCCGTGGTCAGGCCGGGACCGGGGCCGACTTCGAGCAGGTGGTCGCCGAGGTCGACGCCGTTCGTGGCGCCGGGGACAACGTGCCGCCGGACGACATCGGCCCACTCCTCGCCGGCGCAGTATTCGAGATGTGCTTTGTTCATGGAGCGGCACTCTACCACTCAGCCCTCAGTCCTTTGCAGGTTCCACCCGATCCCGAACAGGTGTGCTATACTGCCTCTATCAATTGGGGACGAAGGGAATCGACAGGGAGTTAGGTAGCCGGATAGCAGGCCGAGGTTGGGCGTCACCCTCGTTAATCAGGCGGCCAAAAACAAATGGCAACAATCGCCAACTCGCACTCGCAGCTTAATACCCTGTAGAGGCCGTCCCTCCCGAAGCCCGGCCTGGTAGCGTCGGGAAGGGGCGTCACTGAAGCCAGGATGCCGTGGGCTCACGCCGATAGCGCCCGCGAAAGATCATCGGCTGGTGACTGGACTTGAGGACCACCATCGTAGTCCGGTAACGAGATCCCCATCGGTGGGAATGCCTGTAGGACAATTCGGAGCTGACCTTCGCTGGACCGGGAGTTCAACTCTCCCGCGTCTCCACCAAATACAATGAATCTGGCCGGGCTTGCGACCCGGCCAGTTGACCTCAAATCGATCCCGGCCAATCAGACGTCGCATCACGCACGTCAGAGGAGAGCGAACCTTGGTAAACCGGGCCAACTCGTACATCGACGTGGGGTACGTCGTCGATTCTGGGAAGCGACTCGGATTCGACCATCTGCGTCTCAACCTCGGACGCCTCGGTTCCGAGATCGTGAAGCTTTGCGGATGGTCTCCTCAGAGGACCTTTCTGTATGACGGAGTCGGCGATGATGAAGCCAACGAGTCCGAGGAGCGGCGGATGCGGCGCCAATGGCTCGAACGCAACGACCTCGAACGCAACACCCACCTTCGACGTGGTCGAATCGCTTCCGAGAAACGGGAACAAAAGAGGGTGGACGTGCAACTCGCCGTCGACGTTTTGCGCGATGCGCACGGTGGGGCGATTGATGCCGTCGTACTGCTAGCCGCGGATGATGATTTCACGCCGCTCGTCGAAGCCACGCGGGAAATCGGACCGCATGTTGGTCTCGTGCTCTTACCGGGAACCAACCATTCCAAGGGCCTGATCCGGGCGGCCGACTTGGTCCACAACCTCGATTTCGGAAACGCCCACTGGAAGGACGCGATACGCGATCAGTCTTTCGTGTAGATGCTGCCCGAACGGCTACCGTTCAACACACGCAACAGTCAATCTCCCATAATCCACCCATGACCTGGCCCGGACCCATCTTCGCTATAACCCTCTTTGCAGAAGACCTCGCCGCCATGCGACGCTTCTACCAGGACGTGTTCGAGGTTCCGGTGCACTTCGAGGACGACAACTCGGCCGTGTTCAAGTTCGGCGAGACGCTGATCAACATCCTCCGCGTCTCGGAAGCACTGGGACTTATCGCGCCCGCGGCGGTCGCTTCGGCGGAAGCCGGATCAAGATTCCAGTTCACGCTCGGGGTTGAGGATGTCGACGCGATGTGTGCGAGGCTTTCCGCCAAGGGCGTGACTCTGCTGAACGGCCCGATGGACCGGCCGTGGGGTCCTCGCACCGCCAGCTTCCAGGACCCCGCGGGACACATCTGGGAGATTGCCAGCTGAGTGCGTTACCCCGGCGTGCGCCATGATCCGCCCGTGACTCAGACTCGCGTCGTCCTCGCGGCAGACATTGGCGCGAAGGCCGCCACCACATTCCTGTTGCTGGTGGCGGTGCTCTTCCCGGACCTGCCCCAGTTCGAAGGCAAGGCGTTCGGCTCGCGGCTGATCGCCTATCCCCTGGCCGTGCTCATCGTGCCGGCTGTCTGGCGCCTGCGATCGAGGTCGACCCCGTTTCCTGCACTCGCCGACCTCCTCCTGACGCTGCCGTTCTTCATCGACACCGCGGGCAACGCTCTGGACCTCTACGACACGGTCGGCTGGTGGGATGACGCGAACCACTTCTTCAACTGGATGCTGTTGACCGGTGGTTTTACCGCTCTAATTAGGCCGACCGTAGATTCGAAATGGACGCTGGCGGGACTTTGCATCGGATTCGGAGCGACCACGGCGATCGTCTGGGAACTGCTCGAGTACTGGACGTTCATTCGTGATTCGCCGGAGCTTGCCACGGCCTACGAAGACACGCTCGGGGATCTCGGGCTGGGCCTGGGCGGATCGGTCGTTACCGGGATTGCCGCCGTGGTGCTCAGTCGCCCCGAGCCGGAGCCAGCGTAAGTCCCACGCGGTTCCCGGCCGGGTCGCCGAAGTTCGCGATGGTCACGTTCGGCGCTACCACCGTCGGCTGGAGAAACACCGTGCCGCCGGCAGCCGTGACGCGCGCCAGCGCCGCTTCAAGGTCTGGCACCTGGATGTAAAACATCAGCGCCGGCTCGCCCTCTCCGATGCCTCCGCCTGCGAGGCCCGGTTCGAATGTCCGCCAGTCACGTTCGCCGGGAAGCTTCCATGCGGCCTGGCCGTACGCGCTTCCGATGGTCACGCCTTCGTTCATGTAGGCGTCGTCGCCCGTGAACGTCATCGTGCCGGTCGCGTCGTCATGGTGATGGGCTGTTGTTTCGACGGCGGCATACCCGCTGGGGAACATGAACGTCTGCCAGCCGAACACGGCCTGGTAGAACTCACGCAGTCGGCCCGCATCCGGGCCGCGAATTTCGAAGCTGACAACTGGGTTGGGCATGGCTCACCGCACTCTCACTCGAGGTGGGGCAATTGTGCGGAAATCTGCGCCGGTTGTCCCTAGCTCACGGAAACGCGGTCGCCCAGCGAGACTTTGCCTTCCACCAGCACTGAGCAGTACATGCCGGCACACACGTTGTTCAGTTCCCCCGCCTTTTTCAGCACCGCAGGAGTCGAAGCGCCGGTGTCCGGGTCGAGGGTGATCATGTTGCAGCGGCGGTCGGGCTCGTGGACCGCGATGGTGGCTCCTCCGATGGTCACCGACTTGCCGGCCCAGGCGTTCTCCGCGAACGGTTCATCGCCCATTTCGACAACAAAGTTCATGCGGAACCGGCGCTGATCGTTTTCCACGCCGCCGGCTTCGCTGAGTGCCCGAATCGTCGCCGTCGAGATGACCGAGACGTAGGCGACATCCTGGCAGCCGCGGTAGTCGGAGCGCA
>CAZKZR010000350.1:0-4012 GCA_964557245.1 uncultured Anaerolineaceae bacterium
AGCCCTGGTGGCCCGCCGCCGCCCATGCCTCACGGTACGTCCGGACGCGTTCCGCGACGGACTCCACGGATTGGCCGAGCAGATGCGTGAGGATGTGGGCGCCCATTTCTCCCGCGATGCGGAAGGTCTCAGGGTCGCCGGCTGATGTGATCCATGTGGGCAATTCCGCCTGGACGGGACGCGGGAGTACTTTCACCGAAATATCGCGCCCAGGGCCGGGGAAGGTCCGGGCTTCGCCGCGCCAGAGCGCCTGGACCACGGGGATGTCGCGCAGCATCGCTTGCTTCGCGAAGCCGAAGTACGCAGGGTTGAAGACGAAGTCGTCTGGCTGCCAGCCCGCGGCGAACGAAACGCCGACGCGCCCGCCGGAGAGGTTGTCCACGACTGACCATTCCTCGGCGACGCGGATGGGCGAATGGAGCGGCAGCACGCAGCTGCCTGACCGGATCTTCACGCGACTGGTAGTTGCGGCGATAGCGGCACTCATCACGGAAGGGTTCGGAAACGCGCCGCCGAACGCGTGGAAATGACGTTCCGGAGTCCACACGGCCTCGAAGCCGTTTTCGTCGGCGAATTTGGATGCCTTCAGCACCAGGTCGTAGGCGGCGCGCCCTTCCCCGCCTTCGCTGGCGAAGAAAAAGAGGCTGAACGCGGGCGAGGCTGCCTTCTGCTCCGCCACCGCTCCGTTGACCACCACCGTACAGCCCCGCGTCACGGTCCAGAGCAGCTCGAGGATGGAGATGTCGAACGAGATGCTGGTCACCGCAAGCCAGGTGGACGGGTCCTTCCCGATCCGAGCATCCATGCCCGCGAAGAAGTTCTGGGCGTTGCGATGAGTCAACATAACGCCCTTGGGGCGCCCCGTAGAGCCTGATGTGTAAATGACGTACGCCAAGTTCTCGCTCGACGCCGGCTGCTGGAGGTTCGGCGCCGAGCCGTGGCCACGGACCGCGTCTTCGAGAGTGACCAGAGCCACCCCGGGGATATCGACCGCTTCAGCGAGCCGCCGGGACGTGACAACGATCGGTGCGGATGAATCTTCGATCATCAGCCGCTTCCGCGACTCCGGATACGTCGGGTCCACAGGCACGTACGCTGCCCCGGCCTTCAGGACCCCGAGCAGCGTAGTGACCGTATCGACTGAGCGCTCGACGTGTACGGCCACGAGCGTATCCGGGCCGGCGCCGAGCTCGATGAGCCGCCAGGCAAGCCGGTTCGCGCGCGAGTTGAGTTCGGCGTAGGTCAGCGTGACACCAGCACCCGTGACGGCGGCTCGCTCCGGATGAGCGGCTGCCATAGCTTCGAAACTCTCGCTGATCGTCAACCGAGTGTCATAGCTCGTTTCGGTTTCGTTCACGGCGGAAAGCAGCCGCTGTTGGGCTGCGGGGATGGCGTACAGATCGCCGGTGGCAGCCACCGCCTGAATCGTTTCGGCAAGGGCATCAAGGTCTTCAGCCCGGAATCGGGACGCATCGTAGTCCCATCGGGCGCCCGAGCCGTCAACCACGAGGGAGAGGTCGAACCGCTCGAGATCGTCGGCGCGCGGCTCTCCGAGGAACAGCGCTATGCGGTCGCCGTCGTGCTGAGTGCCGACCCTCGCATGCACGTCGCGAGCAAGCATGCTGCCGCCGATTGCGCTGCGGATCGCAGCATCCGATTTCGGTCGCGGTTGGGTCGCTCTGAACACCAACGGCCGTCCCATGAAGTGGAGTTGATGTACAACCGGGTGGACCTGGCCGTTGTGGCCGAAAATCCAGAGCGACACATCCGCGTCCGCGAGGCGGGCCGCGAGGTTCCCGAATGCGCTCGCAAGGGCCGCATTCGACAGATCAAAGAGCGCCGGGCGCGTTGACCGGCCGGATTCCTGTGCCGCCGGCCGGACCATCGGAAGGACAGCGGTCGAACCCAGGATGTTTGCTGCCCTGGATTCGTACCTGGCGCTCGTGCGACTCGCTTCGGAGAGTGCGTCTCGCAGCGCGGCAGGCAGGCTGGCAAGCTCGTCGCCGACAGCAACGTCGAGCGCGTTCGCAGCTTCGAAGGGCGAAAGCGTGCGCCCGTCGAGGTCTCGGAATCCGTCGAGGCGCACAGCCTCGCTTCCGGTGCCGATCGTGAGCCCCTCGGCGTCGACCGCCAGGATTCGGCCGGGAACGGCGTTGGCCTGAGCGAACGAGCGCGCCCGTGTGACGAGGACAACGCCTGCGGGCGTCCATAGCTTCGCGAAACCGATGGGATTCTTATAGCTTCCGAAATCCAGCGCGCGGACGAGCGTGGTGATTTCCCGGGCCGGCGCCGCGAAGTCGATGACACCCGCCCCCACCGGCCGATCAGTCGCTCCGTGATACGAGCGGGCCGAGAGATCTTGGTCGGTTCCGAGGAGGTTGCGGGCCTCGAGCCTGGGGAGCAGGCCTTCGAACGAGTCATAGGCTGCTTCGAAGCATTTGAGGTTGATGCTCAGCCCGGTCTCCTCCGGGTCTATTACGAACGCTCGGGATTCCAGCACTGGGCCGGTGTCAGCGTCGGCCTCCATCACGTGCCAGCTGATCCCGAAGGAGGAATCTCCTTCGATGAGCGCCCAGAAGGGGGCGTTTACGCCGGCATGCCGAGGAAGCGGTCCGTCGTGGAAGTTGATGGCGGCGACCGCGGGAAGGTTGAGCACCGTTTCGGGCAGCATCCGCAGGTTGACGATGCTGAACAGGTAGTCGAAGGGCGCCAGGCCCTGCAGTGCATGGAGTTCGGACGGACTTAAAGCGCGCACATCCTGCTTTTCGGCCCAGGAACGTACTGCCGGACTTTCGGCAACCACCGCGCGCGCTTCATGACCGCGCTCCACAAGCAGCTCCGCGCAACGGACGGTGAGCGATTCCTCACCGATGACAACGAACGAGAAAGGCATACGGACCCCGGCCCTTACAGGTGAGTAACAGGGAAGCAATACCGCGTTGAGGCGGCGTTGACCGGGGCTACGCCGGTCTCAGGCTTGCGCTCAACGGTCACTGGGCCGAACTCTTGAAAGGTGAACGTGTCCGAGAACCTACGACGCGCTTCGGGCGCTTTTCGCCGCTACAGCCTGCGGTCGATGATCGGAGGGCTGGTTCTGCGGCGGCACTTCAACTCGGCCGGACTGATCTTGCGCGCGGGCAAAGGGCCAAGGCCGTTGATCGAAAACCGCGGCAGGCTCGTTTCTCCGATGTGCACGCTGTGGGCTGGGTCGCGCCTGGAGATTGGTAAGGGCGCCGAGCTGTATATCGGCAAGGGCACCTACCTCAACCGGAATACCGCTGTCATCTGCCACGAACGGGTCCGCATCGGAGCGGCCTGCAGGATCGCCTATGACGTCATCATCATGGATACGGACGAGCACGCGGTGCCCGGGGGCGGCCCGATAACCCGGCCGGTGACCATCGGCGATAACGTCTGGCTCGGGGCTCGCGTGATAGTGCTTAAAGGCGTGACGATCGGCGAAGGGGCGATCGTCGGCGCGGGTTCGATCGTCACCAAAGACTTGCCTCCCTACTCCATAAGTGCTGGCCAACCAGCGAAGGTCATCCGCACGTACACACCCGGATAACGCTACCGCGGCTCAATCGCGCATGTACCGCGGCCCGTGAACCTGAACCGGTGCTTCCACAGCATCGCCCATCGGCGTTCTTTCTTGGCTCAGGCTATGCGGGCCACGCCACGCGCTTCGCGAACCTGCGCCAGCATGTCGAAAGCGATGAACGGCTCGCATCGGAGTTTCGAACCGTCACGGGATGGCGCCGCGGCGGCCGAATCGAGTCGCTTCCCGTCTTGCCACCCGGCATTCGCGGCCGGCTGCGAAGCTGGTCCGAAGCGGCCGCCTTCGTACGTTTCCCACGTCCGGATGTGATTTGGACGTCCTGCCGGACGGAGCTGGCGCCGTTCTCCTGGAGCCAACTGGGACCTCTCCGTCGGCCGACGGTGCTCGATATCGACGCCACCGCGCGGCAGCTGGAAAGGATGGCGCCGGATTACTTCGAGAGAAGTCCCCGCG
>CAZKZR010000351.1:0-4003 GCA_964557245.1 uncultured Anaerolineaceae bacterium
GCGTGGCTCCTGGCAGAGGTTCTTTCGTGTGAGGCGAACTATAGCGATTCGCGCGGGCTTTGGAAGTATAGGCGTGGCCGCCCGGAGGCCTTTGACGATGCGCAGGGCGGCGCTTGCTAGTTCGGTCCGGCGATGTGCTGGCTGTCCTGGTAGTTCGCGTCCCGTGAGGCACGGAACGCTTCCCAGCCCTGCTCGCGAAGCACCTTGAGGTGCGGGTCCGGTTCTTCCGCGGTGGTGCCCAGCGCTTCGGCAATGGCCGGGTCGGAGCGGTAGTCGAGCGCTTCGCGGAAGCCGGCGATTTCGTACACCCGGTTCACGAGCATCTTGTTCGAACGGACGGTCTTCTGCGGCAGAGCGGCCAGCTTCTTGGCCATGTCCACCGCGGCCTCCATCAGTTGGTCCCCCGGGACCACGCGGTTCACGAAGCCAAGGCGGAGGGCGTCCTGGGCGGAGATGCGTTCGCCGAGCATGAGCGTCTCTTTGGCCTGCTTCAGGCCGACGAGGAAGGGCGTGATAAGGATCGGCGGGCCGAAGCTGTGGCGGATCTGGAGTTCGCCGAAGACGGCGTCTTCCGAGGCGATGGTGATATCGCAGGTACCCGCGAGTTCGTGGCCCTGCCCGACGGCGTAGCCGCGCACCGCGGCGATGACCGGCTTTTGCATCCGCCAGATCGCCATGTTGATCTCCATCCCTGATGGAGTGGGGTCGTTGTCCGGGGGCGGCGTCGATTGGATGTCTCCGCCGGCCGAGAACGCGCGCCCGGCGCCAGTGAGGATTACCGCTTTAACGTCGTCGTCTTTCGCGGCCTCGCCGAGGGCCCACCAGAGGCGGCGGCTGATCGACCAGTTGACGGCGTTGAGAACGACAGGGCGGTTGAGCGTGATGACGGCGTAGTTCTCGCGCTTTTCGTAAAGCACGTCATCGGGGGATGGAGGCGGGATCTCAATGGGCTGCGGGTTCGTCATGGCAGGAAGCCTACCGAAGGGTGCGAAATCGCGGTATCCCGGACTGCGGGAAGCCTGGGCAAGTGTCGCCAGGCCACAAATGTGCGGTTCCGCACACTGTTTTCAGTCAGCTTACAGAACCATTACACCCTCTCAGGGGATCCCCTGATTGGCGGGGCTGTGGGCACGTAGGACGATCAGTTTGCGCCTCGAAACTCCGAAGGAGGTCCGCGGAAATGCGTGTGGTGTGTGCGTGGTGTGGAGCGGTGCTTTCCGAAGCCAGCGGTGGTCCGGTTTCGCACGGGATTTGTGCGAGCTGCTCACTCACGGTGGAACGAGCGTTCGTCCAGGCCAAGCTGCTCAAGCAAAAGGCAGCGCGGCCCCAGCGCCGGCAGCGGCCGGCTCATTCGCCAACATTGCCCTTACCCGGCTTTCTCTCAGCCGGCCACGTCTAGCATTCCCCTCATCAAGAAGGCCCGCTCGAATTGAGCGGGCCTTCGCCGTTTTTGCACCGGCCTCGTTCAGACGATCCAGTCGAAGCGGTCGTCGCCCTGGGCCTGTGCGTCCTGGGGTACTCTCGAGGCAGCGCGTTCCGTCGCCTCCCAGAGGCGTTCGAGGTCTACGAGATAGGGATTCAACCCCGGCACGGACGGGGGTGCTGTGAGTTTGGTGGCTGGCTGGGCGGGTGAACCGCTTCCGGGGCGGCTGTTCTTTTCCAGTCGCATGGCTCTCTCCTTTGTTCGGCGGGCGTCTTCGGCCCTCTTCGAACGTAGGAAAGCGGGGCCGCCCGCTCTATGAGCAGCGGCACACAGGAACTCGGACCTTAGGCGGAGTGGAGGCTGCGAACCGGGCTATTCGGGTCGGCGGTAGCCGCGGATTTGGGCCCAGCTCCGCTGCGGAAGCTGTCGAAGATGGACATCGCCCATTGCCCGGACGAAGAGCCAGGACATCACGACCACTACGCCGCCCATCACCATGTCGAAGAAATAGTGGTTTCCGGTGACCGTGACCGCCCACCACATCAAAACCGACATCGCGACCGCTGCCGCCCGGACGTAGCGGCTCTTGGTGTTCGTCCAGACGGCCATGGAGCTGAGCAGGATCCAGCCGAAATGGAAGCTCGGCAGCGCGGCGTAATCGTTCACGAACGGGCCAGGCTGGAAATAGCTCACGTTGCTGGTGGCGCCGTGGACCGTGTCAATGAAGCCGAAGTCGTATCCATAGCTTTCCATCAACCGGGGTGGCGCCGCCGGGATGATCCAGTAGGAGAGGATGCCGATAAACGCCGAAACGAGCAGCACGTTGCGCACGAAGCGGAAGCGCACCGGGTCTTTGATCGCCAGCCAGACCGCGATGGCCAACATCACCGGGTAGTGACCCCACGCGTAGATCAGGTTGGCGATCTCCATCGCCCAGCCGTGATCAAGGAAGGCCGCCTGCCAGCGCACCTCCTGGAAGACGCCGATGCTCTGTTCGAACTGGATGAGGCGCAAACTGCGGCTGACCGAGCCATCGGCGTTGTCAGGCCGGATGCCGCGAAGGTAGAAATAGACCACCATGATGGCGGCGGTACCGAAGATTTCGAACGCGGCGAGACGCAGACGGCGTGCAACCGTCAATCCGCTCGGGGGCTGCTGTTGGCGAGCAACCACTGCCACACTGTCCTCCGGGCGACCAGGTCAGAAGTTCGGCACCTTCCGACACGCCCGCGATCACACTAGCAATCGGTAAATTCCATGGTCAAGATGCGAATCTTCCGATCGGTAGACCCGGTACATTCAAATCAGCCGAGAATGCGATAACTTTGCAATCCACCCGGGCGGCTGACGCTGAAACGAGGAATCACGATGCACGATCCCGAATTCTCCTGGTTTCTTCCCACTTCGGGGGACCTGGAATCGTTCGGCCGCGCCGAGACACATCGACCGGCCGACCTTGCTTACCTGACGCGGATCGCCAGGGCTGCCGAGGCCGCCGGGTTCGTCAGCGTGCTGATCCCGGTCGGCGACGCGTGTGAAGACGCCTGGGTGGTAGGCGGAATGATTGCGGCGAAAACGGAGCGCCTGAAGATGCTCGTGGCTGTGCGCCCGGGCTTCGTTGCCCCGGTGGTGGCGGCCAAGATGGTGAGCACGTTCGATGCGCTGATGCCCGGCCGCCTGCTGGTCAACGTCGTCACTGGCGGGTTCCCGGCCGAACTGGCCGCGGACGGCGATTTCACGCCTCACGACGAACGCTACGAACGCACCGGCGAGTTCATCGACGTCATGAAGAAGTACTGGACGGAACGAAAGTTCGACCACGAGGGAAAGTTCTACCGCGTTGAGGGCTGCAAGCCGATGGTGAAATGCGCCACGCAGCCCTATCCGTTGCTCTACGCGGGTGGCGCGAGCGAACCCGCCGAAGACCTCTTCGCGGCGCAGGTGGACACCTATCTGCTCTGGGGCGAATCCACCGGACAGATGGCCGAACGGATTAGCCGGATGCGGCAGAAGGCTGCGGTGGCCGGGCGTGAGCTGCGCTTCGGTGTCCGTTTCCACGTGCTCTCCCGCGATACCGAAGAAGAGGCGATGGCGGCCGCGGCAGCACAGCTCGAGGGCGTGACGCCTGAGCAGGTAGCGCGAACGCAAGCCGTGCTGCAGGCAACCGATTCGGCCGGCGAGTCCCGCCAGCGCGCATTCGTCTCGGAAGATCTGTGGGTGGAACCGAACCTCTGGTCCGGGATCGGCCAGGTCCGGCGCGGCATCGGCGTAACGGTCATCGGCTCCCACGAGCAGGTTGCGAAGAAGTTCCTTTCGTTCTACGACCTCGGGCTCTCGTTCTTCATCCTGAGCGGCTACCCGCACCTTGAAGAAGCGGAGAACGCGGGCCGGACGTGGATGCCGCTGTTCTACGAAATGGTGCGCCAGCGGACCGCCAGCCTCGCCGCGGGCTAGATGTCGAATTTGTAGGACTGACATAGGAAACGTTCGGGCTGCACTGCGCGTTGTATTGAGATAAGGCATACTGGAAGCGAGAGGACGAGCAGCATGAACGCCATGACCGAAGACCGGGACGAGTCC
>CAZKZR010000352.1:0-4001 GCA_964557245.1 uncultured Anaerolineaceae bacterium
AGGAGATTGACGCCGCGGTCCAAACGGCGGTCAAAGACACGACGGAGGAAGGCGGAGCAAACCTCCTCGAGCGCATCTTTGATCGCGTGAAGGACATCCTCTTTGAGGAGCCTCGCGCGGGCGGCCCGGTCCAACTTCCCGTGCAGCAGCTAGCTGTACCGGCTGCCGAACTGGAACAGCTCGCAACCTCTTCCGAGGCCGGCGACTTGACCGACACGTTCGAGGACGAGGTTGCGCCTGATGACGAAGACGAACTGGACGATGGGCTTTAGGGGCGTTCGCGGATACCCCAGCCCGTTCGCTGACACGAGTCTTCGCCCTCTGAAACGTTCGCTACGCATCCTGCCACCGCGACATACGCCTCAAGCCCGGGCCGGTACATCCGGTATCTGAAGAGGCAGCCAGCGTGGCACGGCCGAGGCTGAGTTCGGAAGCGCCGTCAGACCGCGAGCGCCTCCCGCAGCCGGGCTATGTCAAGTTCCGCGGGGGTACCTGACAAGGTCACGCGGCCGCGCTCCAGCACATAGCACTTGTCTGCGTTAGCCAGGGCGAAATCGAGAAATTGCTCCACCAGTAAGACGGCCATCTTGCCGCGCAACGAACCGATGACGTGCTCGATCTCTTCCACGATGTTCGGCTGGATGCCTTCTGTTGGTTCGTCCAGGAGCAAGAGCCTCGGCCGGCCCATCAGCGCCCGCCCGATGGCGAGTTGCTGCTGCTGTCCTCCGGACAGCACCCCGGCGGTCCGGCCGGCCATCTGCTTGAGCACCGGGAAGAGCCCGAAGATCTCCTCCAGCTGGCCTGTGTCTCGCCCTTTGACCGGCTCCAACCCCATCTGCAGATTTTCGAGCACGCTCAGGTAGGGGAAGATTCCCCTTCCCTGTGGCACATATCCGATTCCGGCGCGCGCTCGGGCGAACGAGGGCTTGTGCGAGACGTCAACACCGTTGAAGTACACACTGCCCGATTGGATTCCGAGCACGCCGATAATTGCCTTCAGGAGGGTCGTCTTTCCGGCTCCGTTCCGCCCCATGACACAGACCACCTGGCCGGCCTTCACATCAATCGAAACATCCTCTACCACCACGCTCCGGCCGTAGGCCAGGTAGAGTGATTGCGTCCCGGCGAGCGATTCTTCGGCAGCAGGCACCGCGGCTGTCGTCCGTTGGAACCGCGCACCCAGGAACGTCGGCAATGTGAGCGCGCTGCTCATGCGGACACCTCCTCCAGGACTTTCTGGCGCCCCGTGTACACCTGCTGCACCAGCGGATCCCGCTGGATTTCGTCGACACGCCCTTCGCGCAGGACCTTACCCATGTGCAGGACGGTCACCTCCCGCGCGAACTGGCGGACGAAGTCCATGTCGTGCTCAGTGATGATGATGGTGTGGCTTCCTTCAAGGGTGTGCAGGAGCTCGCCCGTTCGCTCACGCTCCCGGCCGGTCATGCCGGCCACGGGCTCATCGAGCAGCAATAGCTTTGGGTCCTGCACCAGGATCATCGCGATCTCCAGCCACTGGCGTTCGCCGTGCGAAAGCGCCGCGCCGAGCACCTTGGCCCGCGCCGAGAGTCCGACTTGCTCGAGCGCCCAGTAGATGCGTTCCTTTCGAGCGGCCCGCAGTGGCATCAAGAAACGCAGAATCCCGTCACGAAAACCCGCGGCCACCTCCACGTTTTCCGCACACGTCAGGCTCCCGAACACTGAAGGCGTCTGGAACTTCCGGGCGATCCCCCGGTCAACAATTTCGTCCTCCCGGAGCTTTGTCAGCTCGACGCCTTCGAACATGATTTCGCCGTGGATCTCTATCGTTTCAGGCGGCGCCTGCCCCGTCGGAGCCTCCTGTGCGCCGAACATCACCCGCCCCGACTGCGCCCGGATTTTCCCGGAGATCACGTCCATCAACGTGGTCTTTCCAGCGCCGTTGGGGCCGATGAGGAACCGCAATTCTCCTCTCCCCAGGGTGATCGACAGGTCGTCCAACACCCGGAAGCCATCGAACGAAACGACCAGGTCCTCGATCTTCAGGAGTGTGTCACTCGGCACCCGTCACCCCCTGGCGTTCGATTTCGAGGCCGCCCGATCCTGGCAGCGCCGGGCGGCGCGGAAGTCGCGCGCGAGCCCAGGCGGCCAGGCCTCGGTAAGCGCCGACGATTCCTCCTGGGAACAGCACCACGGCGCCGACAAACAGCGCCCCGTAGAAGTACTGCCACGTGTCGGGGTAGTTTTCGCTCAAGGTGCTCCGCGCCCAACTCACGGCAACCGCGCCGATGAGTGCGCCGGTCAGCGTGCCGCGGCCTCCCACGGCGACGAGCAACACGAACTCGATCGAGGGCACGATGCCGAGGTTCGCCGGGGAGATAATCCCCACCTGGGGGACAAACAACGCACCTGCCAACCCGGCCAGCGCCGCTGAGATCGCGAACACGTACGCCTTGATCAGGCCGACGTTGTAACCAGCGAAGCGCACGCGGTCCTCATCGTCGCGCACCGCAATCATCAGCCGGCCGAATGGCGACTTCGTCATCCACGTTGCAAAGCCGAACGCCAGCAGAAGAATGCCAACCGTGGCGTAGTACAGCGTGTGCTGCGTCGACGTATCCGAGAGGTTCATCCCGAACAGCTCGGTGTAGTTCGTCAGGCCGTTCGTGCCTCCCGTGTATTGCTGCTGCCCAACGAAGAAGAGGCTGAGGATGAGCGCGAGCGCCTGCGTGACGATCGAAAAGTACGCGCCCTTCACGCGGCTGCGAAACACCAGGTACCCGAGCAAGAATCCGAGAATCCCTGGCCCGATCAGCGCCATCGGCAGCGCGAACCAGGCGTGGCGGAAAGGCGCCCAGAACCACGGAAGCGATTCGAGACCGCTCCAGTTCATGAAGTCAGGGATCGAATCTCCGGAAGCCTCGAGCTTGAGGTACATCGCCATCGCGTAACCTCCAAGCCCGAACCAGACTGCCTGGCCGAGACTCAGCATGCCCGTATAGCCCCACATCAGGTCGATTCCGATGGCGAGAATCGCGTAGCAGAGGAACTTGGCCAAAAGGTTCAGTCGAAAGTCGGAGAGCATCGCGGGGGCGACGATGAACAACAAAACCGCCGCGATGACAAACGGCGCTGCCTGCCGAGCCCAGAACGCCAGCCCGGGCCGCTCGGAAATCGGAGTTGTCGTGTTTTCAGCCAACATGGCGTGCCCTAACGCGCCGCCCGGCGGGAGATCATCCCGGCGGGGCGCCACTGGAGGAATGCGATGACCAGCGCGAACACGATGACTTTCGCCAGCGACGCTGTCGTTTGGTATTCCAGGATTGCGTTCAGCCACCCGATCGACAGCGCCGCAACCGCGGTACCGATTACCTGTCCGACTCCGCCGAGAATCACTACGAGGAACGCATCGACGATGTAGTAGGTCCCAAGTGAAGGACCGATCGGCCCGATCAAGGCCAGGGCGCACCCGGCCACACCTGCGAGTCCCGACGCGAGCCCGAATGTCAGCACGTCAACACGCGGGGTCACGACACCCAGGGCGCCGGCGACTTCGCGGTTCTGCATGACTGCGCGGGTGCGCCGCCCGGCGGGCGTTCGTGTCAGATAGAGCCAGACAAGGGCCATGCAGACCGCCACCATTCCAATGATGAAGAGGCGGATATACGGCATCGAAAAATCGCCGGTGACGTCGATGCCTCCCTTCAGCCAGGGCGGGCTCGTCACCTGGACGTTCGGCGCTCCAAACACCGTCCGCGCTCCCTGCTGCAACAGGAGGCTCACGCCCCACGTGGCGAGAAGCGTATCCAGCGGCCTCCCATACAGCCTTCGGATGAGCGTCCGCTCAAGCAGCATCCCCATCGCGCAGCAGACAACAAACGCGAACGGCAGCGCCACGATGAAATAGTAATCGAGGCCGCTCTCTCACATGACATCCTTGAACCAGTTCTGGGCCACATAGGCTGAATAGGCGCCGATCATGATCATCTCGCCGTGCGCCATGTTGATCACGTTCATCAGCC
>CAZKZR010000353.1:0-4000 GCA_964557245.1 uncultured Anaerolineaceae bacterium
GAACGGGACGAAGATCTGGACCAGCCACGGCCATTACGCCGACTGGATGTACCTGCTTGCCCGGACCGACCCTGAGGCGCCGAAGCACCGAGGGATTTCGTACTTCCTCCTCGATTTGAAGACGCCGGGCGTGACCTTTCAGCCGCTCCTGAACATTTCCGGGCGCAAGGGATTCGGACAGTTCTTCTTCGATAACGTGCGCATGCCTGCCGACGCGTTGCTGGGCGAAGAGAATCGAGGCTGGTACCTCGCAACGACGACCCTGGACCTTGAACGCTCGAACATCGCCAATGCGGGCGGCGCTCGCCGGACAATCGACGACCTGGCGGGGTCTCTCCGCCAATCCGGGTCGAGGGCGCCCACAGTTGCGAGGCACCGGCTGGCGCAGCACGCGGTCGAGGTCGGTGTCGTTACGATCTTGAGCTACCGCGTGGCGAGCATGCTGGCGGCCGGGATCACGCCCAACCAGGAGGCGAGCCTCCTGAAGCTGTTCCTGAGCGAACTGGACCAACGCATCGCCAACACCGGGCTGCACATCCTCGGCATGCACGGGGCCCTCATGCCCGGGTCTCGGCTGGCGCGGCTCCAGGCGCAGTTCGCCTTGACCTACCTGACGACTGTGCCACGGACAATCGCCGGCGGCACAAGCGAAATCCAGCGCAACATCATCGCTACCCGAGGACTTGGCCTGCCACGCTAGAGCGCGAGGTACGGCGCTCCCGCCGCGGGGCCTATAGTTCGCCACCACGCAGAGGGATGTTTGCGCTGGAGGTAGGGGAATGGTCGAAATCTGGACGAACTCCGCTGGGCTGCCGTCCGCGGTTGCCCGGCGGGCGGAAACGGCCGAGCGAGCCGGCTATGACGGAGTCACGACGGTCGATTCGCAGAATCTCTCCGGCGATTGCTATATCGGGCTGGCGCTGGCCGCCACCGGCACCTCACGAATCAAGCTCGGGACGGGGGTAACGAACACATTTACCCGCCATCCCGCGGTCACCGCCTGCGCCATCGCCACTGTGCACGCGGTTTCGCAGGGCCGCGCCGTTCTCGGAATCGGCCGCGGAGACTCGGCGCTCGCCCACCTCGGGTTCTCACCATCGCCGGTGAAGAAGTTCGAAGACTACCTCTGGCGCCTGCAAGGCTACCTTCGCGGCGAAGAAGTCCCGTTCGAAGCGTCAGGAAACGTAGACGCGCTCAGGCTGGCCAATCAGCCGACGGCGTCGCGGATTGAATGGCTGCGTCCCGGCCGTTACCCGAAGGTCCCGGTGGACGTGGCCGCCACCGGTCCGAAAGTCATCGCCGCCGCCGCCCGGCACGCGGACAGCATCACCTTCGCCGTCGGAGCCGACCCGGAGCGCATCCGCTGGGGGATGGAGACGGCGCGGGCTGCTCGAGCGGCGGTAGGGTTGGCTCCGGAAATGACGTTCGGGTCATACGTCAACGTGGTTGTGCACGACGACCCGGAGGTTGGCCGCAGGCTGGGCGAAGGCGGCGTCTCGCTGTTCGCGCGATTCTCGGCAATGCACGGGAGCGCCGTGGGGCCGACGACGGCCGAAGAGAAGCGCGTGATGGAAGGCATCCACGATGCCTACGACATGACGCGCCACAGCCGCGCGGGAAGCCCCCAGGCGAGCGTTATTACCTCGCAGTTTGCGAGCGAGTTCGGCATCTTCGGGGGTGCGAACTACTGCCTTGATCGGCTGAAGGCCCTGCTGGCGCTCGGCCTTGAGCGGCTGGTGGTCGTGGGCAGTTCGGCCGGGGCTGACCCGGCGGAAGCTGCCCGCGCGGAGCAGCGCTTCGTGGAAGAAGTGCTTCCGGGGCTGCGAACGTGACTGGCTTGTGGCGGGGGCGGCAACCCGCTTAGCCTCTGCTACATGGCGTCTATCTGGGTCGCAAGCCTCGAACGAGGGATGGCGCAGGCACTCGCGTCGCTCTCCGAGGCTGTGCGGGATTGTCCAGACGCGCTCTGGGTCACTCCGATGTGGCCAGTTGCGAAACCCGGGCCGGAGCAACAGTTCCTCGACGAAGACTGGAGACCGGTGATGGAACCGGATGCGCGCGAGAGGCTGGACCAGGCGTGGGTGGAGCGACGGTCTGCGCCATGGAGCGTGGCCTGGCACGCGCTCGAGTGTTTCGACTACGACTTGAATGGTGAGTTCGCCCCGTGGACGCCGCCACCACCATTCGCCGGTCACCCGCATTGGCGGGACCTTGCCCGCCTGCAGGCTCCCTGGACGCGCGAAGAGGTCCTGGGCTACATCGAGCATTGCGAGCGGCAGTCCCGGCAGGTCATGGCGACGATGACCGAAGAGAGCGGGCGGATGCCGCTCCCTTCCGCTCATCGTTACGGTGGGCAGCCGCGTGCGTGGATCCTCCAGGGGCTGGCTGCTCACACCGTGGAACATGCGGCCCAAATCCAGCAGTTTCGCTCTGCGAGCGCTGGTTCGAGCCAGGGCTGACCGCGCCGGCGAACCTGTCCGGGTTATTTCAGGGCTGCATCCTCGGGTCGCGGGTGGGGTCGGCGTACATTGCCGGGCAGCCGTCGCGGGCCGCGTTCGGGCGCAACTCGAAGTGCCAGGGCTCGTTCTTGTACACGCGGCAAAGGCCGTATTGGGCCCCGTGCTTCGTAAGCCACGCGGCCGCTTCATCGGGGCCGACATCGACAGCATCGCCAGAGACGTGCGCCGACGTTTCCGGGGTCGCAACCCAGCGGGAGGCTTCCTTCTCGGAGCCGTACTCGACGATCGCCTCATGGAGAAACTGCTCTTGCAGCGCCGGGGAACGCCAGCCGCTGTTCACGTTGAACTGGAGGCCGTCATCCGCTGCTGCGTTTGCAGCGCGCCGCAAGGCATGGAGAAGGTCAGCGTTCAGGTTCGCAACGCCGGCGTAGTCGTCGAAAACTGAGACCACGGCAGGCAACAAACCATCCGCCTCAGTGAGCCTGCCCATCCCGGGGAGTGCGGGTGACTCGCGGTCGTGTCTTGGGAGCTCAGGGGGACTCTGCAGCGCCGGTTCCCCTGAGTCGCTCGCAATGACCGGGGTTTCACGATGCACAGCTAGGTCGGCGGACGATTGAGACGTACCCCGGTAGGCAAGGAGGCCGATAGCCGCCGCCGCGCCGGCCGCGATTGCAAGCATGACCACGCCGGACCCGGGCGGAGCGGGCGAAGTACCTGACGTGGAACTCCTCATGCCGCCAGTGAAGCCGAAGCGGTGTTGCCGGCGCGTATGCGGTTTTCAATACGCTGACAATAGATCCCGGCCCGGAACATGGTCTCTGGCAAGATAAACGGATGCGTGTACTGGTGGTCGAGGACGAGCCCTTCATGGCCGAGGCCATCCGCGACGGGCTGCGCCTGGAGGCTATCGCGGCGGACATCGCCGGCGACGGCGACGCGGCCCTGGAGTTGCTGGACCTCAATGCCTACGATGTCGCGATTCTCGACCGGGACATTCCCGGGACGCCCGGGGACGAGGTCGCGCGTCGCATCGTGGCCTCCGGAAGCGGCCTTCCAATCCTGATGCTGACGGCGGCGGACCGCCTCGACGACAAGGCGTCTGGGTTCGAACTTGGAGCGGATGACTACCTCACCAAGCCGTTCGCGTTACGAGAACTGGTGTTGCGACTGAGAGCGCTGGACCGCCGGCGCGGGACGAATCGGCCGCCGGTGCGGGAGATCGCCGGGCTACGGGTGGATGCTTTTCGGCGCGAGGTATACCGGGACGGCCGCTACATCGCGCTCACCCGGAAGCAATTTGCCGCCCTGGAGGTGCTCGTCGCCGCTGAAGGCGGGGTAGTCAGCGCCGAAGATCTGCTGGCCAAAGCGTGGGACGAGAACGCGGACCCGTTTACGAACGCGGTTCGCATCACCGTCTCAGCACTTCGCAAGCGGCTCGGGGAGCCCTGGATCATTGAGACGGTCACGGGAGTGGGATACCGCATTGGTGTGCAGCCCGCAGACGGTGGCCATGGACGCTCCGATGGCTAGGGCTCCCGGGC
>CAZKZR010000354.1:0-2914 GCA_964557245.1 uncultured Anaerolineaceae bacterium
CACCATCCTGATGGACCCGCACGCCACACACGATGAAATCCGGGACAAGCGCGCACTCTACCAGCGCAGCCTGGAGGCGAACGGCTTTTCAATCGCCGGGCGCGATATTCCGATGGCCCGCCTCATCGCCATCGCCCCCACCGAGGAGCAGGCGAAGCAGGTCGCCTACGAAGGCGCGCGGTGGACTGTGGGCTCGTACGCCAAAGGGATGCACGAAGACCCCATTGAGCGGTACGTCAACAAGGTAATGGTCTACGGAACCCCTGAATCGGTGACGGACAAACTGCTCGCACTGAAAACGGAGATGCCGATCAACTACCTGCTGGCGGCGCCCCTCAGCCACGAGAGCTTCGTGCTGTTCACGGAGAAGGTGCTCCCGAAACTGGTTTAGGCCTGCTCGTTCTTGCCGGAGAGCAGGGATGCTCTGAGGGCGGCAATAATCGCTTCGGGCTCGGTGTCCTGTTCGAACTCGGCGCAGGCGTACGAGTCATCGCCGATCTGGAACTGGACGTTGCCGAGGCCCTGGCGGTCAATGCGCACGCTCTTGAGCTTGGGAGCGAGGCCGTTCGGCTTGCCTTTGTTTCCGCCGACCAGGCTCTTCCCGCCCGAACCGTACATCGATTCGACATCCAGCCTCGGCAGGATCGCTTCGAAGAGCTCGCGTTCCTTGGGACCGGCCGGGAGAAGCCCGCGCCCGCCGGAACTTTCTTCCTTTTCGGGCTTTTCCGCCTTGGGGCATTTGTTTTCATTGTGGCTCTTGGCGCCACAGAGCCGGCACTTGAGCTGCACGGGCGAGTGGGCCGGAGCGGCCACGCTGGCGAGTGCCGCGCCTCGAGCGGCCGGCTTTGCGCTGTGAGCCCTGGCGCCCATGTCGTCGGCTTCTGATTCGAGCGCGAGCGAGTGATTGAGCGGGCGTCCGCTGGCTTCGCCCGTAACAGGCACGCGGCCCTGCTTCTGCTGGACCACATGCCAGGCTTCGTGAGCAAGGTGCTCTTCCTGGCCCGCGCCCAGGTGGATGGCAGACCCCTGGGTGAAGGCGAAGGCGTCCATGCGCTCCGGCTCCGAGCTGCCGCGGTGCACGCGGACATCCGCGAGCGAAAAGCCGGACAGCCCTTCGAGCCGCGCCCGCAGATCCTTCGGCAGGCCCTCGGGGTCTTGTTGGACGATCCGGCTGATGGTGCGGTTGCCGGCCAGGGTGAGGGAATCACGAGTAGCCTGCCGGCTCCTCTGAGCCGTTGACTGGCGCGGGATGGCCCGCCGCTGCTGATCTTCAGACCGTACCGCGCGCCGCCTGATTCGCCTCATTTTCGAACCCCCACCGGAGCTACCGCCAAGCATACGCTCCCGCACCCCGCGGAGAAGCAGAGGTCGCCGTGAACCGTTACCCTCTTTGCGTGGGACGCCGAAAGAACCGCAAGAAAGAGCGCCGGCAAGAACAGCACTCCCGCGAACGCTGGATGCACCAGCCGCAGGTCACCGAGGAAGATTTCATCCAGCCGGAGCCGATCTCCCTCATGGGCATCATGCAGCGGAGTGAGTTCGGGCCCTCCCGCGGCGAGCTTCCGAAGACCTGTGGGAACTGCCGCCAGTTCGTTGAGGACCACGACTTCGGCCGGGGCACCTGCCTGCACATCGCGAGCGGGATTCTCAGCCCCTACACCGATACGCCCGCCTGCGAATACTTCGAACGCACCAGGTCTGCCGCACGGCGCTGACGCCTTCACCGGGTGTCGCTGATAGCCGCCGCTGGTTCTACCCTCATCACCTGATGCGCTCCGCCATCCTGGTACTTTCCGCGGGAATCCTGTTCGCCGCCTCCGCTTGCGGCGACGGCCCGGAGGCCCCCGCCACGGCAACCCCGACGATCGATCAGACCGTGGTCGAACCGGTCGGGCTCCCGGTCTTCGGGCCTGCCGCGCAGGAATTGCACTTCGAAGGCATTGTCCAGGGTGACCTGGCGGACGCCGACGCGAGTTGCGCATGGTTCCGCGGTTCCGGTCCGGACAAAGGCCGGCTCCAGGTCCTGCTCCAGGGCCTCATCGAAGGGCAGCGCCATTCCCTGCGGATTATCGTGAACGGCTATACCGGCCCGGGTGACTACAGCTGGGACGGAGTGCCTGGCAGCGGCCCCGAAGTGACCATCGAGGTGGATAGCCGCGAAAAGGGCCACGCCACCGTCTTCGTCGCGGATCCCGGTGACGGCGGAGAGATTGAAGCAACCATCACCGCCCCGAACCAGGGCCGGATTACGGGCCTTTTCCAGTGCCCGGGCATCCCGAAATAGCGCTTGCGACCCGGTCGTTCGCCGGTCCCGAATCCGGACTGTTCATAAGACTGGTACAATATCTAGTGCCAGATCCATTGACGCCCTACAAGATGTTGATCCATACTGCCGTTCGCGCCTCGGGTAATTGTTCAGGCGCATACACTCTTCAAGGAATTATGTCCCGCCCGTGCGCTGCCCTTACTGCCACTTCCGCGATTCCAAGGTCACCGATAGCCGGGCGAACGACGACGGCATCCGCCGGCGGCGCCAGTGCATCGCCTGCGGCGAGCGTTTCACCACGGTCGAAGCGGTCCAGTTCTCCACCGTCCAGATCCTGAAGCGCGACGGCCGCCGCGAGGAGTTTTCCCGGGAGAAGCTGCTCCGGGGACTTCGCAGCGCATGCGCCAAGCGGAATATCTCGGTCGCGCAGCTCGACGGCATGGTGGCGGATATCGAAGCGAAGGTGAACGCGGACAGCCGGCCCGAAATTCCATCGCAGGTCCTGGGAGAACTCGCGATGGATGCCCTGCGCAGGCTGGACCACATCGCCTACATCCGCTTCGCCTCGGTCTACCGCTCCTTCACGGATATCGAGTCCCTCAAAGAGGCCGTGGAAGCGCTCGAATCCGGCCGCGTGCCGACCCCGGA
>CAZKZR010000354.1:2924-3996 GCA_964557245.1 uncultured Anaerolineaceae bacterium
CCCCGGAAGAGCGAGAACTGCAACTCACGCTGCCCGAACCCGGTACCCCGGAACCTCGCGGCCCGCGGCTCCTCCAGGACGTCGAAAGCCGCCATTACGCCGAATCGGTGAGTTAGCATGAAGATCTGGGAAGTTCATGCCATGCAATCCAACGGCCGCATCCGGACAACCGGCGAAGGCCATTGCGACATCGACGGACTGCTGCTCAGCGAGAAGGCGTATCTCCTTGCCATCCGCGATATGCGCCCCCACCAGCTGTTCGCGCTCGTTGACGAACTCGGCCCGCAAAACGCCCTGGCCGAACTGGTCAACTACTACGCCTCGCCCGAACCCGGCCACCTCGGCCGCTCGCTCATAGCCGGCCGATCCCGCCTCGGCGACCCAATCCTGCTTCGAAGCGATGAAGTGCGGCTCCCCGCCCGGGAGTTCGCAACCTGAGCGATCTGTAGACATCTCGAACGTTTGTTCTGTAATCTGCCCGTCCACCCCGGCGGGAGCATTTGAAAAGCACGAGTTCAATGGGAGGAACACCATGGTCACCACTTCTTCTGACATCCGCGGCGCAGGCGGTTCCGGCGACTTTCAGCCACGCGAGCTTTCCGAAAACGCGAAGGTCGTCATCGAACGGCGCGTCGCGCGCCGCAATGAAGATGGTGACGCAGTGGAGACGCCGGAGCAGGTCTTCCGGCGCGTAGCGCGCAACCTCTCCGAAGCGGAACTGCGCTTCGGCGGCACGGAGGGAGACCGCGCCGCTGCCGAAGAGTCGTTCTACCGCCTCATGGCTTCCCTGGACTTCCTCCCCAACTCCCCAACGCTGGTCAACGCCGGCCGCGAATTGCAGCAGCTCTCAGCCTGCTTCGTGCTCCCTGTGCCTGACTCCATCGACGGCATCTTCGAGGCGATTAAGAACACCGCCATCATCCACAAGTCCGGCGGCGGCACCGGCTTCGCGTTCTCCCGCCTTCGCCCGGCGAACGACCGCGTGCAGTCCACCATGGGCGTCGCCAGCGGACCGGTCTCCTTCATGCGGGTCTTCGACTCCGCTACCGGGGCCTTCAAGCAGGGCGGCACG
>CAZKZR010000355.1:0-3995 GCA_964557245.1 uncultured Anaerolineaceae bacterium
GTCGCGTTCGCCCGTTATCGGCGCCACGGCCAGGCGAGCCAACATTTCGCGCCGCAGCTTCGATTGTGCTTCGGCGGCCTCGGGCGAAAAGTCGGTCATCTCCGCATCGTGACCGGGGACGCCCATCCCGGTAGCGCTAATCGGGTCCAGCGCGGCGTAGCGGTCGACGTATTCGCTCGCGATGTCGTAGATAACGGTCACAGCCGCCCTCCGTTCAAAGTGCGCCGGAAATGTAGCACGGCGCCGGTTGGAGCCCGAAGGCAGGTCATTTCCAGGTCAGCCCGGCCGTCCGGGCCCGGAAATCAGCGATCATCGCGGGGTTTGCCGCCACAGCCTCGCGCGAGTACAGCGACGCTTCGTTGCCTTCCCGGTCGATAACTCGGCCGCCGGCCTCTCGCACGAGGATGAGGCCCGGCGCGATGTCCCAGGGCTGCAGGTCAGAGTGCACGTAGATATCCCATTTGGCAGCAGCCACGTACGCGAAACCGAGCGCCGCCGAACCAGAAACGCGAAGGCTCTGCATCCCGGGCCAAAGATGCGTGGCAAGGCCGAGCTGGTAGCCGCCACGCGGCGCGTCGTAACCCATGTCGATGGCGACCACGGCGTTCGCGATGGCGTCGCAGTCAGAGACCGTGATGCGCGTCCCATTGTGAAAGCAGCCTTCACCGGCGATTGCGAGATATGAATCGCCAAGCAACGGATGCGTGGACAAACCCAGCATCGGCACGCTCTCCCAGCAGAGCGCGATGTTGTAACCGAAGTGCGGAATGGCGCGACTGAAGTTCTTCGTGCCGTCCAGCGGATCGATGACCCACATCCAACCGTCCGAACGCGTCGCAGCGGCGGACTCTTCGCTCAGGATGGCGTGATCCGGGAACTCAGCCGACAAGATCTCCATCGTCGCGCGCTCGGCCGCGAAGTCAGTTTCGGTGACCACGTTGCCGCGGCCCTTCACGCCGGAGAGAGCGGCGCGGCCATAGCCGGCGCGGGTAACTTCGCCAGCGGCGGCGGCGCAGCGTTCGGCGACTTCTCTGGCTGATGCGCCGCTGGCGGACCGAGGGAGTTCCATCGTGGGCGATGCTACCCGCCGTCTCGCGGCTGCTCCAGGGGGAACGTAGGCTGCGGCCCGTGACCGCCTTCGTCGGAGTCGACCTCGCCTGGAGCGGGCGAAAGCCCACAGGCTTCTGCGTTTTGCGTCAGACCGCCACGGCCGTCGTGGTCGAACGCCTCGCCTGCCTTGAAGCCGCCGACGCAACCAGGGTATTCCAGGAGATGCAGAACCTTGGCCTGGAGGTCATCGCCGGCATCGACGCTCCGCTCGTAGTCGGCCCGGCACGGAGAGCAGAAGCGGAACTCGCCAGGCGTTTTGGCAATCGCGGAGTCTACGCGTACGCAGCCCGTCAGGACTTCCTCGAGCGGCACGGCATCGTCCAGGGGCCGCGGCTCGGAGGCATGCTCTCGGACGCCGGCTGGAACCTCGACCCCACGGCCGGCCTCAGCCACGGACGACACGCCCTGGAAGTGTTTCCGCACGCGACCATCGTTTCGCTGCTCGGGGCCGAACGGGCGCTGAAGTACAAGAAGGGGCCGCTCGGCGCCCGGCTAGGCCCGTTGGCAGAGTTCCAGGCGCGTCTGCGGGCCTATTGCGCGCAGTGGCTCCCGTGCCTGCTCGATGAGCCCTCGGCTGCCCTGGTCACGCCTCCGCCGGCAATGAGTGGTCGAGCGATGAAAGACCTGGAAGACCGATTGGATGCCGTCGCCTGCGCGATCGCGGCATTTCACGCCCACCGTTTCGGACCTTCCGGGTTGGATCTTTTCGGAGACCTCGAAAACGGCTACATCGCCGTTCCGAAACCAGCCGACCCTACATCCGCTCCGGCGCCGTCATCCCCATGAGTCCGAGCACTCGGGCGAGGGCGATCCGTGCCGCAAGCACCAGCCGCAAACGCGCCTTCGTCGTCTCCGGGTCATCGGTGATGACCTTGAGCGAAGCGTCGTTGGCCTGCTTGAAGCTGTCGTTGAACGCATGGAAGGCGTTCGCGAGCGACATGGCGTAGTGCGGCAGTTGTTGGGGTTCGAGCGACGTCACCACCACTTCGATGACGTCCGTAAGGCGCATCATCTCCCGGATGAGTGCGAGTTCGGCTGGTTGCGTGAGGTGTGAAACGTCGCCCGCTTCCGGGGTGAGGCCCTGCTCCCTTGCGCGTTCGAGCAAAGAGCACAGCCGGGCGTGTGCGTACTGCACATAAAACACCGGGTTCTCGGACGACTGCTTCACCGCGAGGTCCAGATCGAAGTCCATCTGCGCACCGGGCGAGCGCAGGAGAAAGAAGAACTTCGCGGCGTCAGCACCGACATCGGAGATCAGTTCTTCCAGGGTGACCAGTTCACCGGCCCGCTTGGACAGCTTCACCGCTTCGCCGCTGCGCTTCAGGAAGACCAGCTGGTAGAGCAGGATGTGCAAGGCTTCGGGGTCCGCGCCCACGGCCTTGGTGGCGGTCTTCAGACGGGAGACGTGGCCGTGGTGGTCAGCCCCCCACACGTCGATCACCAGATCGAACCCGCGTTGCACGAACTTGTTCCAGTGGTAGGCGATGTCGCTGGCGTAATAGGTCGGGTGGCCATCACTGCGAACCACCACGTTGTCTTTGTCTTCGCCCAGTTCGCTTGAGGAGAACCAGAGCGCGCCTTCCCGGTCTGCCAGCAGGCCCTTCTCCCGGAGGATGCCCATCGCCGTGTCGTAGGGACCTTCGGGGTCGTACAGGGACTTCTCGCTGTACCAGCTGTCGTAGTGAACGCCGAACGAGTCCAGCGTCTTGCGGATTCCGCGGACCATCAGTTCGATCCCGAGGGCGCCGATTCCAGGCCCGGGAGGTTCGCCCTCAGGCCTCAGGAACGCATCGCCTGCCTCTTCTTTGATTGCCCGCGCGAGGTCGACCATGTACTCGCCGGGGTAGCCGTCCTTGGGAATCTCCACCGTCCGACCGAACTGCTGCTGGTAGCGGGCGTACAGCGTGTCTGCGAACGTATCCGCCTGGGTACCAGCGTCGTTGACGTAGTACTCACGGCTGACCTTGTAGCCGGCCGCGCCGAGCACCGCGGCGAGCGCGTCGCCAATCGCCGCACCGCGGCCGTTGCCGACGTGCAGCGGCCCGGTCGGGTTAGCGGAAACGAATTCGACCTGCGCCTTCTTGCCGGCGCCGATCGCCAGGTCCGCATAGCTCGCTCCCTGGGTGATAACGTGCTCCACCTGCGCCTGTACGAACGCGTTGGAAAGCCGCAGGTTGATGAACCCGGGTGGCGCCACCATTGGCGGGTCGATGGTCGGGTCTTCTGGAATGTGGGCGGCAATCGCCCTGGCCACGTCCAGCGGGGGCTTCATCGCCGCGCGGGCCAGGCGCAGCGGCAGGGTCGAAGCGAAATCCCCGTTTGCCGGGTCCTTCGGACGCTCGATCGACGGAGTTGGGAGGGCGACGTCAGGCAGGTCGCCAGCCGCTACGGCGGCGCGAGCCGCACGGTCGATTACTTCGGCCAGGTGGGTCTGAATGGTTCGGGTGTCCGGCATTGAACGAACAGGGTACCTGTGCCGCGCGAATCGCGACAGAGTCGCGGGGCGGGAGCGCGCTCAGTTTGAGCGCTAGCCCTCGGAAAACGGGAACGCCCGGTCTCGCGCCAGGGCCATGAGATCCCGTGCCGCCTGTTCGGCCTGTTCCACGACTTCGACCGGGTACCCGTAGGCTCGCTGATGGTCTTCGAATTCGTCTTGGTCCAACAGCTCGATCCAGCCGTTTGGCCGCACCGTCACGTCCAGGTCCAGGTCGATATACCCGATCTGCGAACCATCGAACGATGGCGGAGTGGTGATGTTGCAGTACCAGAGCGCGAGGTTGCACCCCGGTCGCGACAGCCGGAATACGTTGTACCAGCGGTCTCGCCAGAAATAGACGAGCGAGTCGTACGGAGACCGGAATTCGCCCCGGCTCGTGTAAATCGGC
>CAZKZR010000356.1:0-3958 GCA_964557245.1 uncultured Anaerolineaceae bacterium
ATCCTCTCGCTGGTGGCGCTGGCGGCGCACCTCGCGGCGGTCTGCGAAGACACGGCGAGCCACCCGCTCCAGGCCGCGCGTGCCGCCGAATACTCCGGGGACCACGCGGCCGCCGCCCGGCACTACGCGGCAAGCCTTGATTCGGCCGATCGCGCCGGCCGGCTGGAGGCCCTCGAGCGCGCCGCCCGCTGCCACCTCAAGGCTCACGAATGGACCGAAGCGGCCGAACACTGGCAGACCCTGATCGATGAGCCCCGCAGCCGCCGGGTGATGCCCTACGTTGAGCTGGCGAAGCTGGCGGAACACCGCCTCGGGGACCTCCCGCGGGCTTACGTCCTTATCGACGAGGCGCTCTCGCTGTCCTCGCGTGGCCTCGTGCGGCCCGGTCCCGCGGGTGGCGAACTCTCCGTGGAGGCCATGGAGCGCCGTCGCGCCCGGTTGCGTGCCCGCCTGGAACGCGCACGCCGCTGAGGCCGTTTATTCCGAGAGGGGACAGCGCCCACAGCGGCCCTGCGTGCAGTACTCGGCGTGGAGCAGGAGCCCGCCCTGGAGCAGGGCGGCGTCGGCGAATGGCTTGTTGGCCTCGGTGCCGAGCCAGCGCTCGAGCGGCTTGAGCTTGCCGTAGGTGCCCGGCGCTTTCAGCGCCAGGTAGGCTGCCTCGGCCGCGGGTTCGGGCCAGAGATGCCCGGCGCAGGCCACTGGCAGGACGGCGTTGACGAAGCACTCGATCGCGAGCGAGCGCCCGGCGCCCGGGACCTCGAGCGCTTTCGTCGTGGCGGGTTCGGCCAGTCCTTCCGGCCACCCGGCTCCGGCGCCAGCCGGCCAGAGGCGCGCGAACATCCTTGCGGCGAGTTCCAGCCTCCTGCCCGGCGCTGCCATGGGACGCAGCCCGGCGCGACGAAGGACAAGGGCGGCTGCTTCGCCCTTGAGGTGGGCTGCGAGCGCGAGGGGCCTCGGCGCGCTCGATCTTTCGGCCAGTTCGAGCAGGGCGGCCAGCGGCATACGCCGCGCGAGGGCGGCGAACGGTTCGCGGTTGGCCGTTCCGCCGAGCGTCTCGAGGAGGAGGCCATAGAGCGCCTGACCGGGGCCGTGCGCGGCCAGGGCAGGCGCCACCCGCGCCGATTTCATACGCATCCGGCGCAGACCCATGCGCTGCAGCGCGGGCCGCGGGTCCCGGCCGTTCGCAGCCGCGAGCGCACAGGGCGGGGTGAACGGCGGCGGGAAGGCGGGCGCCTCCGGCGGCAGGACGAGGATCGGGATCAGGCGGCCGCTGGCGTGGCCCGTGAGCGGCGCGGCGCCGTCGTTCGCTCCCACCACGTGGAGGACGACGCCCGCGAAGGCCGGGTCCCGCTCGTGGCCGTGGGTGCGCCACCCGGAAGCGAGCAGATGCAGTTCGACGTCTCCTCGCAGCAGGTCCCCACCGGCCTCGAGGATTGCGCCGCGGAAGTCCGGCCCGGCCCCACCGCCGGGTACACCGGGGAAGACCACCCGCAGCAGGCGCCCGTCTTCCATGCGCAACGGCCCGGCGAGGCCGGCCGCCCAACGGTCGGCCAGTGCGGATTCGCGGACGGGGAGGGCCCTCGCCACGTTCATCCCGGCTCGTCCCCTGCGTCGTACGGGCTCCGGCGTTCGGCCAGGTGGCTCAGCATTCGCGCGCTCGCACCGCGCGGTTCGTAACGGCCTGTCTCCCACTCAGAGACGGTTTGCTGGCGCACGCCGAGCTCTTCCGCCATTTCTGCCTGCGTGAGGCCCAGTTCGGCGCGCAGTCCAGCGATTCGCTCGGCAGTCCACGGTTCGCGCGCGCTTCCCCTCATCCGTCCAGCTTACACGTTACCGTGTAAAACACGTTAGCCGTCAGCCTTCCTCAGGCTAACGGCTAACGGCTAACGGCTAATTCGCCCCCAGCGTCGTCCAGGTCACCGTGCCGGGGTTGAGGAGGGCGATGAAGTAGCCAACCCCGTTGCTCAGCGTGGTGAAGTCGTTGGCGCCGGGCACGCCGTCCGAACCGGGGAAGTACCCCTTGAACGTCTGGGTCGCGGCATCGAAGCGCCAGACCGCCCCGACGAGGGTCGAGACGTTGTTCGTCGCCGGGTTGTCCGGGTTCTCCTGCCCGCGCAGCGCCGCCAGGGCCGAGATCCCGTTCGGGCCGGTCCAGACGATCAGCGTGAAGCGGAAGAACAACGTGTACGACACGGTCGGCGAGGCGGACGTGTTGTTGAAGTTGTCGGCAGCGGTGTTCGGGCTCGTGCCGGATGAGGTGGTTACCCGGACGTCGACCGTCCCGCCCGGCGTGCCCGAGGGCACCGAGGCGGTGATCTGGCCGTCGCTGTTCACCGTATAGGTCGCGGCGATGCCGCCGAAGGTCACGAGCGTCGCCCCGGTGAAGCCGGAACCAGCGATGATCACGGTGGTGCCCACAGGGCCGCTCGCCGGCGAGAGGAGCGTGACGTTCGGGCCGGCCAGGCCGGTGTAGATGAAGTCGTCCGCGGCGGTGTTGGGGCTCGTGCCGCCCGGCGTCGTCACCGAAACGTCGACCGTCCCCGCGCTATGCGGCGGCGAGACGGCGATGATCGTCGTGGTGTCGATGAAGGAGAAGACCGCGACGGTCGTGTCGAACTTCACCACCATGCCGCTCGCCGTGAAGTTCGTCCCGGTGATGGTGACCACGGTGTTGCCCGTCGCCTGGCCCGTTGCCGGGTTGAGCGCGGTGATAGTCGGGCCGCCGGTGTAGGTGTAGTCGTTTGCCTCGCCGGCGGTGGTGCTGGAGCCGGAGAGGGTGGTAACAACCACGTCGACCACTCCGCCAAGGTGCGCCGGCGTCAGGCAGGTGATCGTGGTCGAGTTCACCACGTTGACGGTGGTGCAGCTAAACCCGCCGAACGTGACCGACTGGACGTTCGTGAAGTTCACGCCGGTAATGGTGACCGTCGTCCCGCCGAGGATGGTGCCGGCCGACGGGCTGAGCGACGTGATCACCGGGTTCGGCGATTCGTTGTCGGAGATGTTCACCGCCGCCGTCGAAGGCGAGCCGATGACTGCCCCGCCGGTCGCGTTCGAAAGCACGACGTTCACGTGCTCTACGCCTTCGGCGATTGCGTCATCCACGGGCGAGACAGTGAACGTCTCGACCGTGTCCCCGGCCGTGAAGGTGAGCGTGGTGTCGACCGGGCTGTAGTCCGTGTTGATCGTGGCCGTGCTGCCGGAGGTGGTGGTCGCGACGTCTACCGTCACGGTGCCCTGGCTGCCGCCGGTGCGGACCACCGTGATGGTGATGGCGCCGCCGTTCTCCGTCCCGGCGTAGCTGGTGGCGCTGAAGGCCAGCGTGCCCGTGCCCTCATCGTCGTTGATGAAGAGCGTGGCGTTCGTCGGCGAGCCGGCGGATGCGCCGGAGAAAGTATCGAGCACGAGCAGGACGTACTCCTGGCCTTCGAGGAGCGCGTCGTCGAGGATCGGCACGGTGCAGGTGCGCGTGCCGGACTGCCAATCGCCCCAGGAAACCTGGTCGTCGGTATCGCTGTAGTCGTTGCCCAGGCTCGCGGAGCCTCCGGCCGTTGTCCGGCAGAAGGCGCTGGCTGCCCCGTTGGAGCCGCCGGTGCGGGTGACCGAAATGCTGGCCGTGCCATCGCTTTCGTTCACGGTGTACTGCGTGCTGCTGAACTGGATGACTCCGGATCCATCGTCATCGGTGATCGTGATCGTCAGGGTCTGCGGCGCGACTCCGCCGCCGCCGAAGTTCACGGGATTCGCGAAGCCGACGGTGATCGTCTCACCGCCGGGCTCGGAGATAGCGTCCTGGTCGATGCGGAAGCCGCAGGTCGCGGTGTTCGAGAGGTCCGCGAAGTTCGCCGTGTCATCCGTCAGCAGGTAGTCGTCGCCGGCGCCCGTGGCGGAGCCGCCCGTGACGCTGCACTCCACCGAGGCCGTGCCCGCAACAGCGCCACCGCGCAGAACGGTAATC
>CAZKZR010000357.1:0-3957 GCA_964557245.1 uncultured Anaerolineaceae bacterium
ACGTTCTGCCCGCCTGCACCGCTGGATCGATAGACGTCGATGCGGATGTCATCCTCGGGAATTTGAATCTCACCTACGTCTTCGACTTCGGGCATCACCTCCACCTTGGCGAAGCTCGTCTGGCGCGCACTGGCTGAATTGAATGGCGAAAGCCGGACGAGACGATGCACGCCGCGTTCGCTGGCCAGGTAGCCAAAGGCATACTTGCCTTTGATCTCGACGGTGGCGCTCTTGATGCCGGCCTCTTCCCCTTCCGTCAGATCCAGGATCTCGGTCGAATAGCCTTTGCGTTCTGCCCAACGGAGATACATGCGCAGCAACATTTCGGCCCAATCTTGCGAGTCGGTGCCTCCGGCCCCCGCATGGACCGCGAGGATCGCGTTTCGCGCGTCATACTGGCCGGAAAGTTGGAGTTGAAATTCGAGTGCTCCGAGTTCGCGCTCCACGGCATCGAGGTCGTCTGAAGCGGACTGAATGACGGAGGCATCGTCTTCGGCTTCGGCAAGTTCGACCAGTTCGGCTGCATCGGACACGCGCCGCTCGAGGCCGCGCCACGTCTCGACGCGGTCACGTGCCGCTGAGAGTTCTTGCATCAGGGTGCGCGCGGATTCGGCGTCGTCCCAGAAGCCTGGGCTGGCAGACTGTTCTTCGAGGGTCGCTACGCGAGCTTCATCGTTGGCGAGGTCAAAGTCGCACCATGGTGTCAGAGATGCGCTGGGAGAGGGCGTTCGCCCGGGAAAGCAATTCACTCATGGCTGAGATGGTGTCACGTCGAAGCCCAAGATGCATTTAGCGATTGACGAGCACGCGCATGCATGCAGGCTCGGACAGCATGAGTTCGACGATTCTCCTTTTAGCCGGCGACTTTCTCCGCGGCCCGGACGGTGTTCACGAGCAACATCGCCCGCGTCATAGGCCCAACGCCACCGGTGTAGGGCGTGACGAACGAGGCAACTTCGCGCACGTCCATGGCGGCATCGCCGACAAGCCGGAAGCCGCTGGGCCGGCTGGGAGCATCAACGCGGTTCACTCCGACATCGATCACGACCACGCCGGGCTTGCACATGGATGCCGTGAGCGTATTCACATGGCCGGCAGCGAGGACGACGATGTCCGCCGTCTGGGTGAATTCGGAGAGGTCTCGCGTGCCGGTGTGGCAAATGGTGACGGTAGCGTTGGCGCCCGCCGCTTTGTTGCTTAAGAGGACCGCCAACGGCCGGCCGACCAATGTCGATCGGCCAACGACGACTACGTGCTTTCCAGCCGGGTCGATGTTCGTGGTTCGCAGCAGTTCCATGACACCGTGAGGCGTACAGGGAATTGCCCCCCCGAGTTCGCCTCGGAGCAGGCGCCCGAGGTTGACCGGATGGAGCCCATCCGCGTCTTTGCGTGACTCCATCGCGTCGATGACTTCCTGCTCGCGGATCTGCCGGGGCATCGGCAACTGAGGGAGGATGGCGTGGAATCTGGTGTCCGCGTTCAGTTGCTGGATCAACCGGATGACCTCGTCGTGGGTCGAGGTTTCGGGCAGGCGAAATGTCTCGGAGAAGATGCCGACTTCGGCACAGTCCGCGGCTTTGCCGGAGACGTAGCTGATGGAAGCCGCATTATCGCCGACGATAATCGCGGCCAGACCGGGATTCACGCCGCGTGCCTTCAGCGCGGCGACCCGCACAGCCACCTCGGCCTTGATCCCCGCGGCAACGGCATTTCCGTCAATCAGTTGGGCTGTCATACATCCAGAAGCGTACCGGTAGGACGAAGGACGGGCTACGCGACGCCGGATGTCGCTGGCACGTGCGAGAGTGGCGACAGATGACAGAAGATCCAACACCGATCCACCTCCGCCCCCACGCTCGCGAATTCACCTTTGAGAAGTCCTCGTACTACCAGCCCCTGTGGTACCGGAAAGAGTCAGTCCTGGCCGATGGACCCGACGATTTCAGCGAACTCTGCAGTTGCGGTGGATCTCCTGGGGGATTGCACTTTCCACATACGGTCCGTGCCGAAGTTCGCCTGGCCTGGCTTTGGGGAGGCGCGAACGGCGCGAACTGACGGCTATGCGCTCGCCCTGTCGGTCGGGTACTGCGTTGTCGTTCGGCCCAGGGCGGGATCGTCGTCGGCGCGATGGGCCAGGTAGACCTGGTATGCCTCGAAGTGGTGCTTCAGTTCGTGGATAAGGTCGTGCATTCGTGGCGAACCTTCAACAAAGTCCGCATTGAATTGCAGATGGAGGATGACGGTATCCCACTGCCTCTCAACGGAGACCACGCGGGCGGGCAGTTCGAAAGTCGAAGAGCGGAACGTGATGTCCAGCAGCGCTTCGGTTGCGGTCGCGTCCGCCCAGAATCCCCAGACGAGCGCCCCGCCCACAGAGACATCGCAAAGCATGCCGGCCCGCGGTTCCGCCTCGCCGTTGAGGCGCACGTTAATAGGGAACCAGGCCGGATACCGGGGATGAGCGCGACGGTCAGGGGTGCCCATGAACATGCCTGTCTGGCGCCGAGTTGCCACACACTCCGGCAGCCAATGTGATTATCGAAACCCCGCCGCGATTCCTGAACCCCGCGCACCTGCCGCGCCGCTCGGCTAGGATCGGTGGTCACATGGCGACAAAGTTTGCCCACGGCATCGACATTATCGAAATCGACCGGATCGCGGACGTGGTTTCGCGCCACGGCGACCGCTTTCTCAATCGCGTGTACACGCCAGATGAAATCATCCACTGCCGAGGGCGCATCCCCGAGTTGGCGGCCCGTTTCGCCGCCAAGGAAGCCGTGATGAAAGCGCTCGGCACAGGAGTTCGCGGCGTTGGCTGGAAGGACATCGAGGTCTTACCCAACCGGCGAGGCAAGCCCCTCGTGTTCCTCTACGGCCGGGGAGCGAAAAGAGCAGAGGACATCGAATTGCGAGGACTCGAAATTTCGATGACCCACTCCAACGAACTCGCGATGGCATCGGTGGTCGGTGAGCGGGCGATGACCGAACTCGAAGACACACCGCGGCGCGGCGAAAGTGCGCTGCGCCTGATCCGGGAGAAAGGGCTTCGATGAAACTCGTAACCGCCGCGCAGATGCGGGAGTTGGAAGCGGCAGCAGTTGCGGCCGGAAGCTCCGAAGCCCAGCTCATGGAGGAGGCCGGCCTCGCGGTGGCGCAGGAGGCATGGATGCTCCTGGGCACGCTGGAAGGGCGGCGCATTGTTGTCCTGGCAGGACCGGGAAACAACGGGGGCGATGGATTCGTTGCGGCGCGGCACCTGTCCGATTGGGGAGCCGAAGTAGGCGTGTACATGCCGAAGGGGCGTCGCCAGGCCCAACGGCTGACCGAACTGAACGAGCGCGACATTCCGGTAATCGACGGATCCAACGACCCGGGACTTTCACAACTGGACGCGATCCTGCCTGGCTGCGACCTGGTCATCGATGCCCTTCTCGGCATCGGCCAGAAGCGGCCGCTTGAAGCGGACGAACCGATCGCCCAGGCGCTAAAGAAGCTGGCGGAGGCTCGGGCCAGCTATCAACCGCCGAAAGTCGTCGCCGTTGACCTCCCGACCGGTGTCGATGCCGACTCCGGCTCGGTCGACGCTTTCACGGTCGAACCCGACATGACCGTCACGTTCGGTTTGCCCAAGGTTGGGATGTACCAGGCTCCGGCCAGCGGCGTGCTGGGCAAAGTACAGGTCATCGATATCGGAATCCCAAAGGCCGCGCAGGACGCGGTTCAGCTGGAGCTACTGACCACCCGCTGGGTCCGAGCGACGTTGCCGCCACGTCCGGATGACGCGAATAAGGGGACGTTCGGGAAGGTGCTGGTGGTGGGCGGGAGCCGGCGCTATATCGGCGCGGTGCAGCTCGCGGCCACTGCCGCCTACCGTGCCGGGGCCGGCCTGGTGACGGTCGCCGCACCCGGAACTGTGGTGGACCGAAACGCCGGCGCGCTGGCGGAGGCAACGTGGAT
>CAZKZR010000358.1:0-3943 GCA_964557245.1 uncultured Anaerolineaceae bacterium
GTAGATATCGCGTCTAACCCACGCACACATCACAGCGGGTCGAGTCGCTGGGCTGTCGTAGCGGGGGAGACGACTATGGCGGGCCTTGCGGCGTTAGCATCGCCGATCACTTCAAAGCGGCACTCGGATCGCTCGGACGCACGCGACACGGCCTGGTTCAGCCAGCTCTACGAACGGACCGTCGACAGCGTTTACCGCTACGCGCTCGTCCTCGTCCGTGACCCCGACCGCGCCGAAGATGTCGCCGCCGAAGTCTACCTGCGCGCGTGGCGCGGCCGCGCCGGCCTCCGCGACGACCAGAGCGCGGTGTCCTGGCTCCTAACCATCACGCACAACTCCGCCATGTCCATGCTTCGCGCTAGCCGCGAGTTCGCCGACATCGATGACCTCGACGAACCCGAAGACCGAACGACTGACCTCGCCGATGGCCTCTGGGCGCAGTTCGAAGCGGGCCGCGTCCATGACGCGATCAGGCGCCTCACCGCCGAACAGCAACAGGTTGTCTTCTTGCGCTTTTTCGAAGGGCTCCCGCACGACGAAGTCGCGCGCCGGCTCGACAGCAACGCGAACGCCGTCCGCGCCATCCAGTTCAGGGCGCTCGGGCGGTTGCGGAAACTCTTGCAGGGAGAATCCATTGCCTTCTCAAGCTGAAACCACGGCGGGACTGCTCGACGAATGCATCGACGACCTGCTCGATGGCCGGGACTGGAAGCGGCGCCTCCCGTCTCAGCAGCCTGAGCGCGTCCGCCTTGCACAGCTCATGGCGGTAGCCGTCGCTCTGCGGGAGGCAGCAACGGCTACCCCGGCGCTCCAGGCTCAGCGCCGCCTGAGGTTGTGGAGCCGCGTCGTCGCGCACGCCAAATCGGGCAGCCGCCTGCGCGCCATTGCCCTCTATCGGTTGCCCTATCTGCCCCCGCTCTGGATCAGACCGGAGGCCTGTTAAGCCCGACAACGCGCAGGGTCCGCTGGCGCGTTTGCCGGGAGGCAAATCGTGCGGACAGCTCGTTCCCGCGGAACAGCAAACATAAGTAAACCACCAGGAGTGTAGCCAAATGCGAAACCTCATCCTCAAGGGAATGGCCTGGACTGAAGCCCGCCGGGCTCGCAGCCTCGCCGACCTTCGCCCGCGCCACGAAGAAGGCCAGACCGTCATCGAGTACGCGCTCGTCGTGGCGGCCGTCTCCATCGCGCTCATCATCTTGGTCCTCAGTTTCGGCCAGAGCGCGGTGTCCAAGGCATCCTCCAAGGTGGCGGCCTTCGTCCCCTAGTCCCGAAACGAGGTCAGAGACTTGAAGAGACATCCGCTACGGCCGGTCGCGAAGTTCGCCTCACGCTCCGCCTCAAGCGAGGGCCAGACCGTCATCGAGTACGCCCTTGTCGTCGCCGTCGTCTCCATCGGGCTCATGACCGCCGTCCTCCTTTTCGGCCAGGACGCGGTGAGCCGGGCTTCATCGACGGTGGGCGCACTCGTCCCATAAACGCCTGTCGCTGCCGGAGAACCCCTCCGGCAGCGACGTCACCTTCATCGAGGTACAGCTTGTGGCAGGTTCAGCCCATGGCCGGAAGATCCCAGTGCTGTACTCGACGGCCGCAAATGTCTCTCGGCTAGCCCGCCGTGCGAACCGCTTGGAGGGTGGCCAGAGCGTCCTCGAATTCGCGCTCATGATTCCGTTCCTCACTGGATTCATCTTGTTTGTCGTCGATTGCGGCCTCCTGGCCTACTCCTCCGTGAGCATGACCAACGCTGTCCGCGAGGGCGCGCGCTGCGCGGCGGTCGGCGGGAACGCATCCGCTGTCTCCGCGCGCGTCCAGTCCGCTTCCGGCGGGCTCGCCAACACTGTCACAGTCGACAATCCGGTCTACCAGCCGTCCACCGCAGAGGTAGGCGGCACCGTCGATGTCCGCGCCACCTATCGGTACGAGTGGATCACTCCGGTCGGTCTAATCCCGAGCATCAATCAGTACACGACCTTTGCGAAGCACGCCTCAATGCGCATGGAGACTGCCTCGACTTCCCGGACCACCTGCCCATGAACACGCGAAGTCGCCTCCGGCAATTCGGTGCCGACGAGCGCGGGCAATCCGTCATCTTCTTTGCTTTCTTCACCCTTTTCGGATTGGCGATGCTCGCTATCGTCGTTGAGTCGAGCGGAGTCTACCTCCAGCGTCGCAATCTCCAGAATGCAGCTGACGCTGCGGCTCTCGCCGGCGCCCAGTCCCTCACGGGTCTCGCCGCGAGTGAAGCACCGGCCGTCGCCGCCGCTCACGATTGGGCCGACAAGAACATCACGGGGACCACCTTCTTCCAAGCCCAGGTGGAGAACAACTACACACAGGTCCGAGTGACCGTGAAGAAACGCTCCTCCACCGCCTTCGCTGGGTGGCTCAGTTTCGGTAGCCCGGAAGTCACGGCTCGCGCCACCGCGAGGATTGCCTCGCCGCTGCTTCCCGGCCCGGGCGTGGTTCCGCTCGCCATTGACCTTGAGACCTATAACAACTGCATCCATGGCGGACAGTGCACCAACGTCACGCTTAAAGAGTACAGCGGAAACAACTCCAACCCTCGCAATTCCTACGGCCTGCTCGATCTCGGCGGCGTTGGCGGGGGAGCAAACGAAGTGTGCAACTATCTCATCGGCGGCTCCACCGTCGGGATCGCGGACCCGGATAATGAGAAACAGGGCAACGTCTCTTCGCTGCACAACTGTCTCGATGACCGCATGACTGCCGCAGACCACAACGACTGCCTCACCATTGGGGAAGTTCTCGATGGCAACGGGGCCTTGAAGGATCGCTGCAATCCTTTGTCTGGTGCGGGCAAAGGCGCCGACCCCTCGTATCCGGATGCGCAGCCTACCGCAGTAATCATCATTCCCGTCGTCACGGATTTCAGCGGTACCGGCTGCAGCGGCGCCCACTGCGTCGACATCGTGGGAAGCGGCACACAGTTGAGGACGTTCGCCTTCTTCTTGATCGATCGAACTACTGTGACCCGGATTAACGGGGTAGGCCCTACCTGCAATGTCAGCGGCCAATGCTGGATCACCGGCCAATTCCTCGACACGTGGTTCGCGCCCGTCAGCACTCGCTTTGACCAGCCCACCGGCACCTACGACCCGAACGCTTCCCTTCTCAAAATCGTCCAGCTCGTCGATTGACGGGCGCCACCCGGAGGTATCCAACCATGACGCAAGCCAAGACATTCGCCCTCGGCGGAAGTTCCCGGACCGGCTTGATTCTCGCCGGAATCCTGGCGCTCGTTGCGGGGGTTCTCGTGTTCGCCGCCGTCTCCGGAAGCGATAGTGGCGGCGGCAGCGTCAGTAACGCCTCCGGTGGTCCCGAGACCACTGTCGTCACCGCGAAGCAGGACATCCCTGCCCGTACAGAGATAAAGGCGGACATGCTCCAGCTCACCAGGGTGCCCTCAAACGCGCTCCTCGGCGGCGCCTTCTCCAGCACCGACCTGGTGCAGGGCCGCATCGCGCGCATCCCCATCTATAAGGGAGAACAGCTCGTCCAGGACAAGCTCGCCGCCGATAAGACGGACCTCGGCCTCAGCTACATCGTCCCAGAGGGCACGCGCGCGATGGGCGTCAAGGTCGACAAGGTCATCTGAGCCGGCGGCCTTATCCGCCCCGGTGACCGCGTGGACCTGGTGGCGGTGGTCGACGTGAAGTACACCGATGTCATCACCGACAAGGAATTCACCGAGACTCGCAGCTTCACCATCGCCCAGAACGTATCCGTCCTTGCGGTGGAGCAGAAACTGGAAAACCAGCCGCCCGTGAGCGTCTCGAAGGATTCGAAGAGCACCGCCGATCAAAACGCGCTGGTGGAACAACCAGAGGCACAACCCGACGGGACAGTCGTCACGATCGCGCTGTTGCCAGACACGGTGCAGAAGGTCCTCCTCGCTGAGGAGAAGGGGAAGATTCGCCTCACC
>CAZKZR010000359.1:0-3941 GCA_964557245.1 uncultured Anaerolineaceae bacterium
ACTGGTGGATGCCGAAGTGGCTTGACCGGCTGCTTCCCAACATCAACGTCGAGGGTCCCGACCGCGGCGTCCTTCCGGAAGGCAGCGCCGGCGGCGGTCAGTAACGACCGGGTGCGCGAATCCGTGAGCAGGGCCACCTGCCACGGATTCGCAAGGCCTCGGCGCAGGCGGTGATCGTTTCGGAGAGAAGCGGCTCGCACGATGGAGGTATCCCACCTTTTGGAGGCCTTCATGGCGGACCAATCCGACTACACGCGCAACAACAGCGCCTATGCATTCGAACATTCTCTTGCCTGGGTGATGGCCCTCGTGGCTTCCGGCCTGGCCGTCATTGGGGTACTTGTTGCCTTTGGCGTCCTCGGCGGAACCGAACAGGGCGTTGACGTGACCGACGCCGCGGGCAGCGGCGCCGCCGGCGCTTCCGACTGGATGCAAGGGATGCTCTGGATCCTGCCAGCCGTGTCCGCGGCCTTCCTGGCCCGGGCTCTGCACATCACCGACCACCATCGCGACTACGTGCCGGGTTCGAACGATGCGATGTTCACCACCGAGCACGGGGCTGCCTACCTGGCGGCGATCGTCACCATCGCCTGCGCGGCATTGACGCCACTCGTCGGTTTCGACGTGTTTGACCGCGGAAACGTAGCCCAGGACGGGCTCATCTGGGGCGTCGTCTCCATCGTGCCGGCCGTCCTCACGGCGACACTGCACGCCGTCGGCCAACACCAGCAGGCGATGGTAGAGACGTACACGGAACGCCGAGCAGACGTGACCCCGACCGGTCGCGTCGCCACCCGCTAGGGAAACCACTCAGCCCAAACCGAAGGCCCCGGATGCCAGTTCCGGGGTCTTTTGGCGTCCGGCGAAGACGGTGCATTGGCGCCCAGGGCGCATTCGCGAGGACAATCGGATATGGATTGGGTCCAGGCTGCGCGCGACCTCGCTGGCCGGTTCGCCGAACGGGCGGATAGGCACGACCGCGACGGTTCTTTTCCTTTCGAGAATTTCGAGGAGCTGCGAGCGGCCGGGTTCTTCGGACTTACGGCGCCGCGCGCCTATGGCGGGGCGGAAGCTCCGCTCCATACCTATCTCGGAGTCCTGGAGGCGATCGCGAGGGGCGACGGTTCGACCGCGCTTTCGTTCATGATGCACCTCAAGACGTTCGGTCAGGAACGCGAAGCGCCCGCGTATCCACCGGAATGCCTCGAACGAATGGCCCGGGGCGCCGTGGAGCGGGGAGAACTGGTGAACACGGTGGCCACCGAGGAGGGACTTGGCTCGCCGGCCGGCGGCGGACTGCCGGATACGACCGTGACGGCGGACGGGGCGAACTGGCGGCTGAACGGCCGAAAGACGTTCACCACCCTGGCGCCGCTGCTGCACTACTTCATCGTGCTGGCCCAGGCCCCGGCGGACGAAGGCCAGGCGACGCTCGCGATTGTGATGGTGTTGCGAACCGACGCCGGGCTCCACATCGAAGAGACGTGGGACTCCCTGGGGATGCGGGCGACCGGCTCCCACGACGTGGTGTTCGACAACGTGCACCTCCCGGCGGACCGGTTGCTCAACGCGCGAACCGTCGGCGCGGGGGATGCCCGGGGTGGCGCGGGAATGGCGTGGTTCGCGCTTGGGCTCTGCGCGGTCACCATTGGCGTGGCGACGGCTGCGCGCGACTACGCTGTGGCGTACGCGCGCGAACGCACGCCCAACTCCAACCGGACGATCAAGGAGTATCCCGGCGTGCGCACCAGGATCGCCCGCATGGATCTGCTGTTGCAGCGCAGCCGCGCACTGATGGATGACGCGTGCCGCGCCTGGGAATCAGGCGGCGCGGACGGCATGCCCGCGTTGAACAGGATTGCGGTGGCGAAGGTGGACACGCTGAACAACTGCATCGAGGCGGTGGACCTCGCAATGCGCGTGGTGGGAGGGGTGAGTCTACAGAAGAAGCGGCCCATCGAACGGTTCTACCGCGACGTGCGCGCGCCCCTGCACAACCCTCCGCTGGAGGATCGGGCGATGGAAATGCTTGCGCGCACCGCGCTGGACGAACCCTCCGAACCACCCAGGGCATCGGAGTAGCGCGGCGCCCGGATTGGTCGTTTGCGAGACAGTTGACAACGAGTGCTATTTTTCATCGTCTCCAACCGCTGGCGGACAAGCGAGTTCACTGGAAGAGGTTCGCGACGATGAACGTGATTCGCCTCGCCGGCCTGGCTTTACTCCCGGTCCTGATTCTCTCCGCGTGCGGAGGAGATGACGACGATTCCGACGCTGGAGACAACGGTTCGTCCTCAAGTTCCTCTTCTCCGGCGGCCTCCGGGGGGGACCGCTCATCGAAGAACTCCGTGAGCATCCCCGCGATCAAGGACGGGAGCTTCGGTAACGCGAAGCTGCACATCGAAGTCTCCGGCGGCAAGGACACGACGCTCGACCTCCAGGGAAGTGGGCTCGGGACGAACGGACTGACCCTGCTCGGTTTCAGCACGACCGATGGCAGTGCTCAGGTAACACTCCAGGGCGACTCGAAGTCTGAGCAGGGAGGTCTTGCCCTCACCACGAAGGGCATCGCCACCGGCGGCGGATGGGGCAGCGATTGCTCGGTGAAGGTGGAAGACGGCGCGAAGGAACTCAAAGGCGAGTTCGACTGCAAGCAGGTCGACGGCATCGAACCGGGTGGTACGAAGACCTACAGAGTCCGCCTCAAGGGGACTTTCTCGGCGACGCGGGAGTGAGGTTGGCGGCTAGCCGCCCGGGAGCTTGAAGTCCTTGCCGAGCACGATAACGATGTCGGGCAGGCTCGAGTCATCCTTCGGCAGTTCGATGATGTCGTTGGCCGAGATGCCCATCCACTTGGCGATGTCCTCGGCCAGGGCGCGCTTGTCGCCACCGTACAGGGTGATGGTTGTCCGAGGCTGGACGGTCTGGTCCGGCCCGAAGTAGACGGTTGGGAGGCCCTTGCTGTAGGCCAGGTAGCGGCCCAGCGCTGCGGCGCGAACCTGGCCGTCTTCGCCGTAGGCGTTCTGGATTTCCACCGCCGAGGCGCTGTACTGGCTCTTGGTGAACACCTGGCTCAGCCAGTACTGGACGTTCTCGGGGTTCCATTGCAGGACGGCGGCGCCACCAGGGGTCGTGTATCCCACCAGCGTCGGGACATCGTTTACGGGATCGCCCAGCGAGTAGGTGGTCATGCGCCCGTTCGTGTCCTTCAGGAGCGATGCGTAGCCGGGAAACCGGGCGCGGGGGATGTCGGTTTTGACGGTGCTGGAGTACGCATCCCACAGGTCGAACGGGTTGTTCAGCAGCGCCATGGAGAAGACCTTTTGCAAGGCCGTCTTGAGCACTAACTGCTGGCGTTTCACGCGCTTCAGGTCGCTGTCGTATTCGCGGTGGCGGCCGAACGCCACAGCGTGGTAGCCGTCGAGCTTGTTCGGGCCGGACGGGAAGCTGACCCATACCCCGTTGATGTCGTCATCGCTGTAAAACCACTCGGGCACTGACAGGTCGTAGGGGATATCGACGTCGATCCCGCCGAGGGCATCGATCAACTTCTCGACGCCTTTGAAATCGAGGATCACGTAGTAATCGATGTCGATCCCGAAGTTTTCCTTCATGTCGAGCTTCATCTGGTCGATGCCGGAGTTGATGCTCTTGCCGTTGCGCACACCCACCCCGAAGGTCGTGTTGATGCGGTCTTCGTAGACGAATTCCTTGGTGTGGATGTCCACTTCCATGTCCCTCGGAAAGCTGAGCACGCTCGTTTGCTTCCCGACGGGGTCGATGGTGGCAATCATGATGGTGTCGGTGAGGTAACCGCTGTTCGCGTTGTCTTCGAACTGGAAGTTCGGCCGCTTGTCTACACCAAGGATGAGCAGGTTGATGCGCTTGTTGAACACGCTCGAATCACTGGGTGGCTGGATGTTGAAAAGCGGGTTATCCAG
>CAZKZR010000360.1:0-3929 GCA_964557245.1 uncultured Anaerolineaceae bacterium
CGCGGGCTGCACGATGGGCGAAGAGATCATGGAATCCGGCCGTGACGCGCTCATCGTCTATGACGACTTGAGCAAGCACGCCTGGGCCTACCGGCAGATGTCGCTGCTGTTGCGGCGCCCTCCGGGACGCGAAGCGTACCCCGGGGACGTTTTCTACCTGCACAGCCGCCTGCTCGAGCGGGCCGCCCGCCTCGAAGCCGGTGGTTCACTCAGCGCCCTGCCGATCATTGAGACCCAGGCGAACGACGTTTCCGCCTACATCCCGACGAACGTCATTTCGATCACCGACGGCCAGATTTACCTTGAGTCGGACCTTTTCAACGGTGGTATTCGGCCAGCTATCAACACCGGTCTCTCCGTAAGCCGCGTGGGTTCTTCGGCCCAGACCAAGGCGATGAAGACGGTCTCCGGCGGCCTGAAGGGCGACATGTCGCAGTACCGCGAACTCGCGGCATTCGCGCAGTTCGGCGCGAGCGACCTGGATGCCTCGACGCGACGCCAGTTGGAACGCGGCCAGCGCGCCACCGAGGTC
Organism: uncultured Anaerolineaceae bacterium; assembly: GCA_964557245.1. Lineage (GTDB taxonomy): Bacteria > Chloroflexota > Dehalococcoidia > Tepidiformales > Tepidiformaceae > Amarobacter. Next base: position 533 of record CAZKZR010000360.1, read on the forward strand.
CTCAAGCAGGACCAGTTCACCCCGCTCAGCCTCGCCGAAGAAGTTGTGGTGGTGAACGCGCTGACGAGTGGCATGTTGGATGACGTGCCGGTCGCGAAGGTTCGCTCCTTCGAGAACGAGCTCCGGAAGTTCCTCGGAAGCAACGAACGGGACCTGCTCGCTGAGATCCAGGCAAACCCGGTGATGTCGCCGGAACTGTCCGAGCGAGTGAAGGGCATCCTGCAGACGTTCAAGGACACCGTCCCCTACTAGGACGCCAGGCGGCCGGGAAGCCGGCCGCGCCAGACCGGCAGCGCAGGCTGCCTGATTACGGACACGGGACGAGGCCATGCCGACAATTCGCCAGCTCAAGCGCCGCATCCAGAGTGTGAAGAACACCGCGAAGATCACCAACGCGTTGCAGTTGGTGGCCGCTTCGAAGATGCGGCGCGCCCAGGACCGGGCGGGCCAGGCGAAGCCCTACGCCGAAAAGCTGCGGACCGTGCTCGCCGGATTGGCGAGTCAATCGCAGGGCGAAGGCGAGGCGGCGCTCCACCCGCTCCTGGAAACACGACCGGTGCGGAACATCGCGGTGCTGCACATCACCCCGGACCGCGGGCTTTGCGGCGGCTTGAACTCGAACATCAACCGCAGCGGCGGAACTTTCGTGGCCATGCAGCACGAGCCCGTGCAGGTGGTCGCGGTGGGCAAGAAGGGGCGCGATTTCTTCACCCGGGCGCACGTCCACATCGCCGCCGAGTTCACCGACCTGGGAGATTACCCAACCCAGGCCGAGACCACGGGAATCGCCAGGTTGATCATCGACGACTACCTGAACGGCACAGTCGACCGGGTGTACGTCAGCTTCTCGGAGTTCGTCTCGACCGCCACACAGCGACCGGCAGTCCGGCAGCTTCTGCCGATCGAGCCGCCCTCGATGGATGGCGATTCCGAGGCCTTCCTCTCCGATTACATCTTCGAGCCGTCTCCGCAGACCGTGCTGGCGCGCCTCTTGCCGCGCTACATTGAGATGCAGATTTACGAAGCCATCCTGCAGAACGCCGCGAGCTTCCAGTCCGCCCAGATGGTGGCGATGAAGAACGCGACGGATAACGCCAACGAAATCACGCGCGAACTGACGTTGACCTACAACAAAACGCGCCAGGAACAGATCACGAAGGAACTGCTCGACATCGTCGGCGGTGCGGCGGCACTGGAGGGCTAAGCTGTCTGGGTTCGCGGCAGTCATCTTCGATATGGACGGCGTCCTCGTGGACGGCGAGCCGCTGCATTTCGCGTGTGTGAATGAGCTGCTCGGCCGGGAAGGCAAGTCCATTTCGCTCGAGGTCTACAAGCCCTATATGGGTACCAAGACGGGTTGGGCGGACATGATTGCTGATTTCCAGCTGCAGCATCCGCGCGAGCACTATTCACCCATCTACCGCGACATGGTCCTCGAGTGCTACCGCGAAAAGGCGTCGGCGCTGCCGGGTGCGCTCTCGCTCGTCACGGCGTTGCGCATGGAAGGCCAGCGGATCGCGCTGGCTTCATCGTCCATTCGACCCTGGGTGGAGGCGTGCCTGCAGAAGATCGGGCTCGGGAAAGCGTTCGAGACGCTGGTTACAGGTGACCAGGTGACGAACGGCAAGCCTGACCCCGAAATCTACCTGATGGCTGCCGAGCAACTCGGAGTAGACCCGCGTGAGTGCCTTGCGTTCGAAGACGCGCCCGCCGGAATCGAGTCCGCGAAGGCGGCCGGCATGACTGTCTGGGCGGTTCGGACGGAGTACACACGGGACCTCGTGCTGCCGAACCCGGACCGCGAGTTTGAGTCGCTTGCGGACGTCGACATCACCGACATCGTGGGGGTGGCCGCATGAGCGAACTCGTCCTTCGCGAAGGCAGTGGCGGCGTCGTCACCCTGACCCTCAACCGTCCGGAGCAGTTGAACGCATTGAGCCCGTCGCTCTTCGTTGAGTTGCGGAAGCACATCGATGACATCGCCGCCGCGCCGGATGCGGTCGGATGCGTCGTCCTGCGCGGCGCGGGCCGTTCTTTCTCCGCCGGCAACGACATCAAGGCTATCCAGTCCGGCGACCGTGCCCCGTCGGCCCATTTCCAGGCCGAGACCATCGACGCGCTTCAGGCGATGCCTCAGCCGGTCATCGCCGCGGTGAAGGGCCATTGCTACACCGGCGCGCTTGAGCTGGCGCTTGGATGTGACTTCATCATTGCCGGCGAGTCAGCCCGGTTCGCTGATACGCACGGCAAGTGGTCCATGACCCCGACCTGGGGGATGAGTCAACGGTTGCCGCGGCGGATCGGGGCGGCGCGCGCCAAGCAGATGATGTTCACGGGCACGCCGCTCAGCGGCGCCGAAGCGGTTGCCTTTGGCCTCGCCAACGTCTGCGTGCCAGATGAAGAGCTGGATGCCGTGGTGGAAGCCATGGCGGCGACTATCGTGGCCAACTCGTGGCACACAGTCCGAGCGGATAAGTCTCTCGTTAACGAAGGGCAGGAGTACGCGCTCCACGAAGGACTCGCGTACGAACGCCGCACAAGCCCGGGCGCAGGCCCGGATATGGCCGAACGGCTCAAGTCGTTCGGAGCACGATAAGGAATCCCGGAGGTTCTCCAATGGTCATGACAGCCACCAACAACGGACGCGTCGTCCAGATTATCGGGACGGTTCTCGATATCGAGTTTCCTCCGGATCGCCTGCCGGCGGTGAACAACGCGGTCAACGTGTTGCTCGATGATGGCAAGGTGCTGGTGACCGAGGTGCAGCAGCACCTTGGGAACAACTGGGTGCGCTGCCTGGCAATGGACACCACCGACGGGCTTCGGCGCGATGCCGTTGCGGTGGATACCGGCGCGGCCATCTCGGTCCCAGTCGGCGAACTTTCGCTGGGCCGTATGTTCAACGTGCTCGGCACCCCGATCGATAACCTTCCGGCGCCCGAAGGCGGCCCGAAGTGGGGAATCCACCGCGATCCTCCGTCCTTCGAAGAGCAGGAAACCGCTCCGTCCGTGCTCGAAACGGGCATCAAGGTCATCGACCTCATCGCCCCGCTCGTCCGCGGCGGTAAGGTCGGCCTGTACGGCGGCGCGGGCGTCGGTAAGACGGTTGTTATCCAGGAGCTGATTTCGAACATCGCGCGCGAGCACGGCGGTTACTCCGTCTTCGCAGGCGTGGGCGAGCGCTCCCGCGAAGGCAACGACCTCTGGCACGAAATGAAGGATTCGGGAGTGCTCCCGAAAATGGCCATGGTGTTCGGCCAGATGAACGAACCCCCTGGAGTGCGCCTCCGCGTCGCCCTTACCGGCCTGACGATGGCGGAGTACTTCCGCGACGAAGAAGGCCGCGATGTGCTCTTCTTCGTGGACAACATCTACCGCTACACCCTCGCCGGTATGG